>JAGWTL010000040.1 GCA_028869035.1 Burkholderiales bacterium
GCCGTTCAGGCTGAGCCTGTCGAAGCCCTTCGACAGGCTCAGGGCGAGCGGATGTGAGGTGCTTGTCATGATTTATGAAAGCCTCAATAGTAGACTGAATCCGTGAGATTCACAGGCACTCGTGTGCCCCTCGCTGTGCCATGCGGCGTTGCAAATGCTCGCCGGGCTTACGGGCCCGTCTGTGCTTTGTGCCTTGCCTGCCGCAGCGCTGGTCAGCCGCTTGCCGGCGATCTCTCTGATTCAGTCTGCTAGGTGCTGCCGCGCTCGATCAACTGATAACCCAGGTCGATCGAGTGCGAAGGCACCGGCTGCCCGGTCATGAGCAGCAGCAGCATCTGCGCGGCGGCTTCACCGATCTGCGCGCGCGGCGTGCGGATGGTCGTCAGCGGCGGCAGCATCTGGTCGCTGCCCGTCAGGTCGTTGAAGCCGGCGATGGCCACCTGCTGCGGCACGCGGATGCCCAGCCGCAGGGCGGCCAGCAGGGCGCCCTGCGCCAGGTCGTCGTTGCAGAAGAAGATGGCGTCCACCGCGGGTTGCTGCCGCATGATCTGCTCAAACAGCCGGCCGCCGAGCGCGAGCGAGGAGGGGGCGGGGTTCAGCCACTCCAGTGCGGCCTCGTGCTGACCGGCCTCGGCCATGGCCTGGCGCCAGCCCGTCAGGCGCTGCAGGGTGCGCGGGTCCAGCTGGGCGGCGGCAAAGGCGATGCGCCGGTGGCCGCGCGACTGCAGGTGCCGCGTCATGGCCGCGCCGGCCGCCTGCTGCGACAGGCCCACGCTGTAGATGTCGGGTTGCTGCGCGACCTCCATCAGGTGCACGCAGGGCACGCCGCTTTGCTGCAGCAGCTTGCGGGTGGCTACGCTGCGCTCCATGCCCGTGACCAGGATGCCGGCGGGCCGGTGCAGCAGCTGCTCACGCAGCAACTGCTCTTCCTCGACGGGGTTGTAGTGGGTGATGCCGATCAGGGTCTGGTAACCGGCCGGGTGCAGGGTGCGCTGCACAGCCTCGAGCAGGTCCACGAAGAGCGCATTGGAGAGCATGGGGATCAGCACGGCCACATGCTTGCTGCGGCTGGAGGCCAGGGCCCGGGCGGCTGGGTCGGGCATGTAACCCAGCTTGTCGGCGGCAGCCTGCACCTTGGTGACCAGCTGCGGATCAACGGCCCGTTCACCCCGCAGGGCGCGCGAGACGGTCATCAGGCTCACGCCTGCGAGCTGGGCCACGTCGGACATGGTGACGCGGCCGGTGGCGCGGGTCTTTTTGCGGGCGGGTGGGGGGCTCATCGGCTGAGGGTTATTACTGATCAGGGGCGGACGATTGATGATTATGATAGCGCTATCCAGCTCGGATCCGCCATCGTTATTCAAAACTTTCTCCCTTGAGAATTTTTAAATGACACCCATCCGGGTTGATTTTTTAAGTTATTGAGATAGCGCTAACCAAGAATGAATTCCTCAATCGTCATCATGGGGGTGGCAGGCTGCGGCAAGTCGCATATCGGCGCGTCCCTGGCGGCGGCCGAAGGCTGGCGCCTGATCGAAGGCGATGACTTCCACAGCGAAGCAAGCCGCCGCAAGATGAGCCAGGGCATTGCGCTGACGGATGGGGATCGCGAGGGCTGGCTGGCCCAGCTGGGCAGCATGCTGGCGCAAAGCCCGGCGCCTGTCGTGCTGACCTGCTCGGCCCTCAAGCGCCAGTACCGGGAGCAGTTGCGGGCCGTATCGCCGGGGCTGCGTTTTGTTTTCCTGGAAATCACCCGTGAAGAGTCCCTGGCGCGTGTGGCGGCCCGGGCTTCCACGCATTTCTTTCCCACGGCACTGGTCGACAACCAGTTCGCCACCCTGGAGTCACCTGTGAACGAACCCAACACCCTGGCGCTGGATGCGACGCAAGCCGTCGAGCAGCTGCAACGCCAGATCAGCGCCTGGCTGCGGCAAGGAGTGTGCGCATGAAACCGGATACATCTCCCCCAGGGCCGCTGTTGCAGCGCATCGCCCACCTCTTTATGGGCGCCTGCCTGGGCATCATGGCGCTGGCGGTTTTTGTCAACGTGGTGCTGCGTTACGGTTTTGGCAGCGGCATCGCCGCCAGCGAGGAACTGTCGCGTCTGCTCTTTGTGTGGATGGTGTTCATCGGAGCCACCGTGGCCTACCCTTATGGCGAGCACATGGCCTTCATCAGCCTGGTCGCCCGCCTGCGCAGTCGCCCCCTGGCCATGAAGGCGATGACGGTGCTGATCCGCCTGCTGGTGATGACCGCCGCGGCCCTGGTGGCCATCGGCGCCTGGCAGCAGGTCGTCGTGGGCCTGAACAGCCACTCGGTGGTGCTGGGGTATTCCAGCGCGCTGCTGCCCCTGCCGGCGCTGTTGAGCTCGCTGGCCATCGCCATCATGGCCCTGGTGGAACTCGCGCGTCAGGATCCGCTGGATCTGGGCCACGGCATGGAAGCGGAGTGAGACCATGAGTTCAGAAGCTTTGGCATTCTTGATGTTCATCGCCGGCCTGGTGCTGCTCATGGGCATCGGCCTCAACATGGCCCTCGCGCTGGTGCTCACGGGCGCGGCCATGGCCTGGGCCCTGGATTTCTGGGACACGCAGCTGCTGGCCCAGAACATGGTGGCCGGCATCGACAGCTTTCCCCTGCTGGCCGTGCCCTTTTTCATCCTCGCGGGTGAACTGATGAACAGCGGCGGCATCAGCCGGCGCATCATCGAGATGGCGCAGGCCTGGGTGGGCCACATCCGCGGCGGCCTGGGCTTCGTGGCCATCGGCGCGGCCGTGCTCATGGCCAGCATGAGCGGCTCGGCCCTGGCCGACACGGCGGCCCTGGCCACCATCCTGCTGCCCATGATGCGGCAGCAGGGCTACCCGATGCACACCTCGGCGGGTTTGATCGCCTCGGGCGGCATCATCGCGCCCATCATTCCGCCGTCCATGCCCTTCGTGATCTACGGCGTGACCACCAACACCTCGATCTCGGCGCTCTTCATCTCGGGCATCGTGCCGGGCATCCTGATGGGAGTGGGCCTGATCGTGGCCTGGAAGCTCCAGCTGCGCAGCATCGATCTCCCGCCGGGCGGCGAGCGCCTGCCCATGGGTGTGCGCCTGCGCGCGGTGCGCAAGGCCTTCTGGGCCCTGCTCATGCCGCTCATCATCATCGGCGGCATGAAAAGCGGCGTGTTCACGCCGACCGAAGCCGCCGTGGTGGCCGCCATGTACGCGCTGGTCGTGGCCCTGCTGATCCACCGCGAGCTGACCGTGGCCGAGGTCGGGCCCGTGCTGGTGCGTGCGGCCAAGACCACGGCGGTGGTCATGTTCCTCTGCGCCGGCGCCCAGGTGGCCAGTTACATGATCACGCTGGCCGACCTGCCCAATGTGCTGACCGGCTGGCTGGGGACCATGGTCCACAACCCCCGCCTGCTCATGGCCGCCATGATGCTGGCCCTGGTGCTGATCGGCACGGCGCTGGACCTCACGCCCACCATCCTGATCTTCGCGCCGGTGATGCTGCCCATCGCGGTCAAGGCCGGCATCGACCCCGTCTACTTCGGCCTGATGTTCGTGCTCAACGGCGCCATCGGCCTGATCACGCCGCCGGTGGGCACGGTGCTCAACGTGGTGGCCGGCGTGGGCCGCCTGCCCATGCACCAGGTGATCAAGGGGGTCAACCCTTTCCTGATCACCTACCTTGTGATCCTCGTCCTGTTCATTGTTTTCCCGCAGCTCGTCACGGCACCTGTCGCCTGGATGCGCTGATTCCCCCGTGTTCCCGTCCCTCATCATCACCAAGGAGCAAACCATGACCCCCTTCCGCAGAACATTCGTGGCCGCCACCGCGGCCCTGGCCATGCTGGCCCCGCTGGCCGCCATGGCCCAGGACATCAAGCCCCGTCTGATCCGTTTCGGCTACGGTCTGAACGAGCAGAGCAACCAGGGCCGTGCCGTCAAGGTCTTTGCCGAGGCCGTGGAAAAGGCCTCGGCCGGCAAGATGAAAACCCGCGCCATCGGCGCGGCCGCCCTGGGCTCGGACCTGCAGATGCAGCAGGCCCTGAGCGGCGGCGCCCAGGAAATGATGGTGGGCTCCACCGCCACCCTGGTGGGCATCACCAAGGAAATGGCCCTGTGGGACACCCCCTTCCTGTTCAACAACGCGGCTGAAGCGGATGCCGTGCTCGACGGCCCCATCGGCGAGAAGGTCATGGCCAAGCTGAAGGAGAAGGACCTGGTCGGCCTGGTTTACTGGGAAAACGGTTTCCGCAACCTGACCAACAGCAAGCGCCCGATCAACAAGCTGGAAGACCTCAACGGCATCAAGCTGCGCGTGATGCAGAACAATGTCTTCCTCGAGAGCTTCAAGTCCCTGGGCACCAATGCCGTGCCGCTGGCCTTCTCGGAGCTGTTCACCGCGCTGGAGACCGGCACGGTGGAAGGCCAGGAGAACCCCTTCAACACCATCCTGTCCAGCAAGTTCTACGAAGTCCAGAAATACCTGACCATCACCAACCACGTCTACAGCCCCTGGATCGTGCTGGTGAGCAAGAAGTGGTGGGACCAGCTCTCCAGGGCCGAGCAGAAGATCCTGCTGGACGCCGCCCGGGCCAGCCGCGATTTCGAACGCAAGGACACCCGCAGCGAAGCCGCCAGCGCCGTGGCCGCGCTGAAGGAAAAAGGCATGCAGGTCAACGAGCTGGCGCCCGCCGAAGCCGCCCGCATGCGCAACAGCCTGAAGCAGGTTTATGCTTCGATCGGTGACAGCGTGGGCATGGACCTGTGGAACGAGACCCAGGCCGAGCTGGGCAAAATCCGCTCGGGCGGCAAGGGCAAGTAAGCCCCGCAGCCCTGCCTGAAACGCGGGCGGTGCATCATGGCTCTTGCGAGCCTGTTGCACTGCCCGTTTTGAATTTCTTCATCTCCCCGGAAAGCCACCATGTCTGAGCCGACCCACCCGATCCTGGTCGAGGTGACCCGCCGCATCCAGCAACGCAGCGAGCGCACGCGCGCCGCCTACCTGGCGGTGGTGAACCGTACGGCCCGCCCCGGCCCCTACCGCAGCGGCATGGGCTGCGCCAACGCCGCCCACGCCTATGCGGCCATGCCCGGCGAAGACAAGCTGCTGCTCAAGCAGGAACGCCAGCCCAATCTGGGGCTGATCACGGCCTACAACGACATGCTCTCGGCGCACAAGCCCTACGAGCACTACCCCGAACGCATACGCCAGAAGGCGCGCAGCCTGGGCGTCAGCGCGCAGGTGGCCGGCGGTGTGCCCGCCATGTGCGACGGCGTGACCCAGGGCGAGGCCGGCATGGAGCTTTCGCTGTTCTCGCGCGACGTGATCGCGCTGGCCACGGCCGTGGGGCTCTCGCACAACGTCTTTGACGCGGCCATGTTCCTCGGTGTCTGCGACAAGATCGTGCCCGGCATGTTCATGGGCGCGCTGCACTTCGGCCACCTGCCTGCGGTCTTCGTGCCCGCCGGCCCCATGACCTCGGGCCTGTCCAACGACGACAAATCCAGGATCCGCCAGCAGTACGCCCAGGGCCTGGTGGACCGCGCCACGCTGCTCAGCGCCGAACAGGCGGCCTATCACAGCGCGGGCACCTGCACCTTCTACGGCACGGCCAACTCCAACCAGATGCTGATGGAGATCATGGGCCTGCACCTGCCCGGATCGTCCTTCGTGAACCCCGGCACGCCGCTGCGCGAAGCGCTGACCGACGCGGCCGTCGAACGCGCCGTGGCCCTCACGCACGAGCCTGGGTCCGGCGTGGGCCACCAGATCACCGCCGAGGTGCTGGTCAACGGCATGGTGGGTCTGCTGGCCACAGGCGGCTCCACCAACCACACCCTGCACCTGATCGCCATGGGGCGTTCCGCGGGCTGGGTCATCAACTGGGAAGACTTCTCCGACCTCTCGGCCTGCGTGCCCCTGCTGGCCCGCGTCTACCCCAACGGCTCGGCCGACGTGAACCATTTCCACGCCGCGGGCGGCATGGGCTTCATCATCCGCGAGCTGCTCTCGGTGGGCCTGCTGCACGACGACGTGCACACCATCATGGGCCGCGGCCTGCATCGCTACACGGTGGAGCCTTGGCTGAACCAGGGCGCGTTGGACTGGCGCGCGCTGCCCGTCGCTTCGGGTGACGAAGACGTGCTGCGTCCCGTGACGCGCCCCTTCAGCCCGGACGGCGGCCTGCGCCTGCTGCAGGGCAATCTGGGCCGCGCCGTCATCAAGGTCTCGGCCGTGAAGCCGCAGCACCGGCAGGTGAGCGCGCCGGCCGTGGTGGTGAACGGCCAGAAAGAGCTGGAGCAACTTTTCAAGCAGGGCAAGCTGGAACGCGACTTCGTGGCCGTGGTGCGTTGCCAGGGCCCGCAGGCCAACGGCATGCCCGAGCTGCACAAGCTCACGCCCCTGCTGGGTGTGCTGCAGGACAAGGGCTACAAGGTGGCCCTGGTGACCGACGGCCGCATGTCCGGCGCCTCCGGCAAGGTGCCCGCCGCCATCCACGTGACGCCCGAGGCGGTGGCGGGCGGGATGATCGGCAGGGTGCGTGACGGTGACATGCTGACGCTGGACTGCGAAACACAGAGCCTGCAGGTGCAGGTGAGCGATGCGGAGCTGGCGGCGCGCGACGCGCAGCTGCCGGACCTCGCCGCCAACGGGCAGGGCATAGGCCGCGAACTGTTCGGCCTGTTCCGTGACCGGCCCTTGCTGGCCGAGGAAGGCGCTTCGCCCCTGCTGTCGGGATATGCTCGCTGACCATGAAGACCGCACAAGACAACCCCTGCACCCAGCGCCCGGCGTTCACCTCCCGTGTGGTGCCCGTGATCGTGATCACGAACCCGGCCCAGGCCGTCCCCCTGGCCGAGGCGCTGCTCGAAGGCGGCATTGACATCATGGAAATCACCCTGCGCCATGCCGCAGGCCTGGCGGCCATCGAGGCCGTGGCCAAGGGGGTGCCGGCCATGCAGGTGGGGGCGGGCACGGTGACCGTGGCCGGTGAAATGGCGCGCGTGAAGAGTGCCGGTGCGCGCTTCGCGCTCTCGCCGGGCATGACGGAAGTGCTCGTGGCCGAGGCCATGGCCCACAAGCTGCCTTTTGTGCCGGGTGTGATGACCCCCGGTGAAGTCATGCGCGCGCGTGACCACGGCTTCAAACTCGTCAAACTTTTCCCCGCCGCGCAGGCCGGGGGCCTGGGCATGCTCAAGGCCCTGGCCGGCCCGCTGGCCGACATGCGGTTCTGCCCCACGGGCGGTGTCTCGCTGGCCAATCTGCAGGACTTTCTGCGCCTGGGCAATGTGCCGATGGTCGGCGGCTCCTGGCTGACGCCGCTGGAGCTGGTCGAAGCCGGCAACTGGGCCGCGATCACCCGCCTGGCGCGCGAGGCCACGGAGCTGGCCCGCGCGGCCTGATCCCCTGCGCTTTTATTTGCGCCCGACGAGGTAAGTCACGCCCTGCGGGCCGTAACGCTCGGTGTGGGGCTCGGCCAGGGCCAGATGAAAGATCTCGCCGGGCCGGTACCGCTGCTCCTGCCCCTGGCAGACCAGGGTGATCTCGCCGCTGAGGATCAGGGCCCGCGCCTCGAAGGGGTGGGTGTGCGCGTCCAGGAAACCCTCGGGTTCGCGCGTGACCAGCGTGATCTGCTCGAAGCCGGCGGCCTGCAACTGCTGGCGGAAGAGTTCTGGGTCCATTGCGTGCTCTCTGGTTCAGGGTTGTTGCAGCGCCGCCTCGATGGCGGTCACCAGGGTCTTGCTGCCCGGTTCCACGTCGCTCGCAAAACTGCTCACGGCCTTGCCGTCGCGGGCGATCAGGTACTTGTGGAAGTTCCATTGCGGCGCGGCCTTGGTGGCCTGGAACAGCTGGGCGTAGAAGGCGTTGCGCCTGGGGCCGACGACCGTGGTCTTGTCGAGCATGGGGAACTTCACGCCATAGGTGTTGAAGCACAGGTCGGCGATCTGCTTGGCATCACCGGGTTCCTGCTGGCCGAAATCGTTGGACGGAAAACCCAGGACGACCAGGCCGCGTTTTTCGTACCTGGCGTACAGCGCCTCCAGGCCTTCGTACTGTTTGGTGAAGCCGCAATAACTTGCCGTGTTCACCACCAGCAGCACCTTGCCAGCGTACTGGCAGAGATTTTGCGGCGCGTCGTCCTGCAGGCGCGGGAACTGGTGTTGCAGCAGGGCGGGGCACCTTGTGGCACTTGTGCTTTGCGCGGAAGACATCATGGGCAGCAGGGCCGCGACCAGTGCAGTGACGACCAGAAGGAGTTTGTGGCGCAGGAGGTTCATGCGGCCTCATTCTGGGGGAAGGCGGGAATCCCTGCTGGCGGCGCAGGCACCCGGGTGTGGCGGGCGGGATTGCTCGAAATTCTGCTGGCGCGATTTCCCGGAGTTGTGCCAAAAAACAAAGCCCCGCAATGCGGGGCTAGTTTTTGGCGGAGAGGGTGGGATTCGAACCCACGGTAGGGTTGCCCCTACGCCTGATTTCGAGTCAGGTACATTCGACCACTCTGCCACCTCTCCGGCTTTGTGGAAGTGCCTATTGTAGCAGCGCGCCGCAGGCTCTTTCGGGGCGCCGGGGGCGTCAGGCCGCGGCTGGGCGCAGCAGACGGTGGGCAGGGGCCGGTGGGGTGGGGCTGGGAGCCAGGCTGAGCTCGCGGCGCTTGCGGATCCAGGCCATGGGCGTGGTGCTCAGGAACTTGAAAAAGAGCGCGTTGAGGGTCTGGTGGTCCAGGCCGCTCTGGGCCATGAGCTCCTGCCAGCCTATGGGCTCCTGCAGATGGGCCTCGATCCAGGTGCAGAGTTCGTCAAAGGTCTGCCGGTGGTCCGACAGGGCGACCTGCTTGCGTGTGACAGCGGTGCGGGTAACGGGCATGGAAACGGACATGGAACGGCACTCCTCAGCTTGGTGGGTAGCCGCTGCCAGCAAGAACCGTACCCGTGGCAGATGCGGGGACGGTTGGAGGCTCAGGGATCAGTCTTTGGCGGCCAGCAGCAGTTGTAGCGCAGAGTAGACCTCATCCACGTTACTCAATTGTTGCAAAGGTATCTCTTGGAGCAGGGGGGGCAGGGGACCGGTCTGTTCCTGCAGCTGTTTGATCACCTGACCGGCCTCCTTGGGGCTGTCGTAGGCCTTGCTCTGCAGCAACAGCCTGCCCTGCGCATCCACGAACTTGAAATAGAACTTGCCGTCGCTCTCGCGGTACTGCTTGAAGCTGGGCAGGGCGGTCCTGTCCTTTTTGCCGGCCTGGGCCCCGGCCTGGGCCCGCAGGTCGCGCAGGCCCACGGCGTGGCGCAACTGGGTGGTGAAGGGGGTGGCGATGGCGCGGGCCCTGGCCGCGCCGGCTTTGAGCATCTCTTCCAGGCGCTCGGGGTGGCTGATGAGCGTTTCGTAGGCTTCGCGTTTGGGCGCGATCTCCTGGTCGATGCGCTCGAACAGGTTGGTCTTGGCCTCGGCCCAGGCGATGCCATCCGCATAGGCCTGCCGCAGCTTCGCGGTTTCCTCGGGCGTGGCGAAGGCCTGGTAGATCTGGAACAGGGCCGAGCCTTCGGTGTCCTTGGGTTCGCCGGGCGCGCGTGAATCGGTCTTGATGCCGGTGATGAGCTTCCTGAGCTGCTCGCGCGGGGCGAAGAGCGGGATGGTGTTGTCGTAGCTCTTGCTCATCTTGCGGCCGTCGAGGCCGGGCAGGGTGGCCACGCTCTCCTCGATCTGCGCCTCGGGCAAGACGAAGTGCTCGCCGTAGAGATGGTTGAAGCTGGCGGCGATGTCGCGCGCCATCTCGATGTGCTGGATCTGGTCACGTCCCACGGGCACGCGGTGGGCGTTGAACATCAGGATGTCGGCGGCCATCAGCACCGGGTACATGAAGAGGCCGGCGGTCACGTCGGCATCCGGGTCCACGCCGGCGGCGTTGTTCTTGTCCACCGAGGCCTTGTAGGCATGGGCGCGGTTGAGCAGGCCCTTGCCGCAGACGCAGGTGAGGAACCAGGTCAGCTCGGGGATCTCGGGCACGTCGGACTGGCGGTAGAACGTGACGCGCTCGGGGTCCAGGCCGCAGGCGATCCAGCTCGCGGCGATCTCCAGCGTGCTGCGCTGGATGCGCGCGGGTTCGTCCACCTTGATGAGCGCGTGGTAGTCGGCCAGAAAGTAGTAGCTCTGCACCCCGGCGGCGCGGCTGGCCGCGATGGCTGGGCGGATGGCGCCCACGTAGTTGCCCAGATGGGGTGTGCCCGAAGTGGTGATGCCGGTCAGGACGCGGACGGTGCTCATTGGATAACCTTCGTGCTGCGCACTGCGGTGCGAACTTGCTTGGGACGGCCCGGCGCAGTGTTCATGGCGTGGTGTCAGTGCAGGAGGAGGGACAGGGGCGTGAGCAGCAGGTCCAGCAGGCGGTAGGTCAGGCCCATGACGGGGTGCATCCAGAGCGTGCTGACAATGCCGGTGAGCACCAGGGCCATCACGATGAAAAAGCCCCAGGGTTCGACGCGCGACACCAGGGCCGCCTGCTTCCAGGGCAGCAGGCCGACCAGGATGCGTCCGCCATCCAGCGGCGGCAGCGGAAAGAGGTTGAAGGCGAACATCACCACGTTGACCAGGATGCCGGCGCGGCACATTTCGAGGAAAAAGCGCTCCTGCATGCCACTCCCTACGAGCAGGTACATCAGCGCTCCCCATAGCAGGGCCTGCAGCAGGTTGGCGCCCGGGCCGGCCAGGGCGACCCAGACCATGTCGCGCTTCGGGTTGCGCAGGCGGTCGAAGCGCACCGGCACCGGCTTGGCATAACCGAAAAGGAAGGCGCCGCTGGTGGCGAAATACAGCAGCAGGGGCATCAGCACGGTGCCTACCGGGTCGATGTGCCTGATGGGGTTGAGCGTGATGCGCCCCATCATGGCGGCCGTGTTGTCGCCGAAGTGGCGGGCGGCGTAACCGTGGGCGGCCTCGTGCACGGTGATGGCGAACAGCACCGGCAGGGCGTAGATGAGGACGGTTTGAATCAGGTTGTTGATATCCACGGGGTCGATTGTCTCAGAGTGCGGGTGGGGGAGATCGCGGGGGTTTTCTCCGTTCAGGCTGAGCCTGTCGAAGCCGGCCCTTCGACAGGCTCAGGGCGAACGGAATGCAGGCTACAGACCCAGCGCGGCCGGGTCGCCGCGGCCGCGGCGCAGCACCTCGGGCGCCTCGCCGCTGAGGTCGATCACCGTGGTGGGTTCGTGGGGGCAGGCGCCGGCGTCGATCACGGCGGCCAGCTGGTGCTCGTAGCGCTCGCGGATCTCCTGCGCGTCGTTCAGCGGATCGGTCTCGCCGGCCGGGATCAGGGTGGTGGCCAGCAGGGGGCCGCCGCTGTGCAGGGCCAGCAGCGCGTGCAGCACCTTGTGCTCGGGCACGCGCAGGCCGATGGTCTTGCGCGCGGGGTGGCTCACGCGGCGCGGCACCTCCTTGGTGGCTTCGAGGATGAAGGTCCAGGGGCCGGGCGTGGCGGCCTTGAGCAGGCGGTACTGCCGGTTGTCCACGCGCGCATAACTGGCCAGCTCGGCCAGGTCGCGGCAGAGCAGGGTCAGGTGGTGCTTGTCGTCCACCTGGCGGATGCTGCGCAGGCGGTCGGCGGCAGCCTTGTCATCGAGATGGCAGACCAGGGCGTAGCTGGAGTCGGTGGGCACGGCCACCACGCCGCCTTTTTCGAGCAGGGCCGCGGCCTGTTTGAGCAGGCGGATCTGCGGGTTGTCGGGGTGGACGTCGAAGTACTGGGCCATGGCGCCGGGGTGCTCAGACTTCCATGGGTTCGAGTTTGGCGCGGCTTTCGCGCACGGCCAGCCAGGTGCTGGCCGCGCCGCAGGCGGCGATCAGCACCATGCCCAGCAGGGACCAGCCATCGGGAATGTGGTGGAACACCAGCCAGCCGGCGAACATGGCGAAGGCGATCTGCACATACAGCAGCGGCATCAGCGTGGCCGCGGGCGCGCGGCGGTAGGCCATGATCAGCAGGAAGTGGCCGATGGTGCCCATGAGGCCCATGAGCACCAGGGCCGTCCACTCGCCCAGGGTCTGCGGCGTGACCCAGACGAAGGGCAGGGCCAGAGAGGCCAGGATGGCACCCACCCAGCCGGTGTAGGCGTGCATGGTCACGGCGTCCTCGGTCTGCACCATGCGGCTGGTGAGGATCTGGAAGGCCGAGTGGGTGGCCACCTGGGCTAGCGGCAGCAGGATGTACCAGTCGAACAGGCCGCCACCGGGCCGCACGATGACCAGGGTGCCGGAAAAACCGCCGGCCACCAGGATCCAGCGCAGGGTCGAGACATGTTCTCCCAGCAGGGTGGCGGCCAGCAGCGTGACCACCAGTGGCGTGATCATGGCGATGGCCGTGAATTCGCCGACGGGCATGTAGGACACGCTCAGGAAGGTCAAGAGGCTGGTGACCAGCAGCAGCACACCGCGCAGCAGATGGGCGCCGAGGCGCTGCGTGTGAAAAATGACCCGGCCCCGCTGGGGAAACATCACGACCGTGGTGATCACGGCCTGGAAGATGTAGCGGAACCACAGGCCCAGCAGCACGGGCAGGGTGAGAGACACGACCTTGGCCGATGTGTCGAGGGTGGCAAAGCAGGCCAGGGCGGCAAGCGCGAACAGCATGCCGCCCAGGAAGTGGGGGTGTTTCATTGTTGGATACGGTCGGCCAGCAGTTCCCACACGGGGGTCAGTTCGCCGGGCAGGTAGGGCAGGGCGCCCAGGTCGGTGTGGGATTCGTCGGGGCTGTGGAAGTCGCTGCCGCGCGAGGCGGCCAGGTCGAATTCGCGCGCCATGTCGGCGTATTTCACATACTCGGCGGCGGTGTGGCTGCCGGTCACGACTTCAACGCCGCGGCCGCCATGGGCCCTGAACTCGGAGAACAGCGCGTATTCCTCGGTGGGCGTGAAGTTGTAGCGGGCCGGGTGGGCGATCACGGCGACGCCGCCGGCGTCCCCGATCCAGTGCACGGCGTCGCGCAGCGTGGCCCAGCGGTGCGGCACGAAACCGGGCTTGCCTTCGGTCAGGTATTTGCGGAAGACCTCGTTGGTCTCGCGGCAGACGCCGCTCTCCACCAGGAAACGCGCGAAGTGGGTGCGCGAGATCAGCTCGGGGTTGCCGGCGTACTTGAGGGCGCCCTCGTAGGCGCCGTGGATGCCCACCGCCGCCAGGCTGGCCGACATTTCTTGCGCGCGTGCGCAGCGGCCGCCGCGCGTCTGGCGCAGGCCGGCCTGCATGCGTTCGTCCTCGGCGTCGAAACCCAGGCCCACGATGTGCACGGTCTGGCCGGCGAAGGTGATGGAAATTTCGGTGCCCGTCAGGTAGGGCAGGCGGTGCGAACGGGCAGCCGCCAGGGCGCGCTGCTGACCGCCGATCTCGTCGTGGTCGGTCAGGGCCCAGAGCTCCACGCCATTGGCATGCGCACGTGCCGCCAGCGCCTCGGGTGTGAGGGTGCCGTCGGAGACGACGGAATGGCAATGCAGGTCGGCGTTGAGGATGGAGCTCACTCGGGCATTTTAGGCCTTGCG
>JAGWTL010000369.1 GCA_028869035.1 Burkholderiales bacterium
AAACTGGCTGCCGATGCGATCGCGCAAGTTCTTGCAGGCTGAACAGGTCGCCTTGATGTGGGACACCCCGGGCCTGGTGGCCGGCGTGGACGAGGCCGGCCGCGGCCCGCTGGCCGGCCCGGTGGTGGCCGCCGCCGTGATCCTGGACGATCTGCACCCTATCGTGGGTCTGGCCGATTCCAAGAAGCTCACGGCATTGCGTCGCGAGAAACTCTACGACGAGATCCGCGCCAAGGCCCTGTGCTGCTCGATCGCCGAAGCCAGCGTGGAGGAGATCGACCGGCTCAACATCCTGCAGGCCACGCTGCTGGCCATGCGCCGCGCCGTCGAAGGCCTGCGCCTGAAGCCCGCCAAGGTGCTGGTGGACGGCAACCGCCTGCCGGTGCTGGACGTGCTGGCCGAGGCCATCGTGAAAGGCGACGCCACTGTGCCGGCGATTTCCGCCGCTTCCATCCTGGCCAAGGTGCACCGCGACCGCTGGTGCGCGGAGTACGACCGCGAATTCCCTCAGTACGGTTTTGCCGCGCACAAGGGCTACGGTACAGCCGAGCATCTGGCGGCCTTGCGCGCGCATGGCGCCTGCCCGCAGCACCGCAAGACTTTTGCGCCGGTGACGGAGGTGTTGCGATGAGCCAAGCACCCATCTTGATCAGCTCGCGCGACAACCCGCTGCTCAAGGAGCTGCGCCGCCTGGCGCAGGACAGCACGGCCTATCGCAAGACAGGCCGTTTCTGGGTCGAGGGCGATCATCTCTGTCGCGCTGCCTTGCAACGCGGGCGTCAGCCGTCCATCGCCGTGTTCGCCGAATCGGTCTGGCCTGTTTTTGCGGCCGAGTTCGGAGCCGCTGCGGTCAAGACCCTTCTTGTTCCGGATGCATTGTTCGACAGCATCAGCGGCCTCGAATCACCCTCCCGACTGGGTTTCGTGTTCGACCTGCCGGCTGGTGCAGTCCTGCAGGCCGGTCTGGCCTCGGTCATCCTCGACCGCGTGCAGGACGCCGGCAACGTGGGATCCATCCTGCGCAGTGCGGCAGCCTTCGGTTTTCAGCAGGTGATCGCCATGAAGGGCACGGCGGCCTTGTGGGCGCCGAAGGTGCTGCGCGCAGGCATGGGCGCGCATTTCGCACTGCGTCTGGTCGAGAGTGTGGAGCCGGCGACTCTCGATGGGCTGCATGTGCCCATCATCGTGACCAGCTCGCACCAGGGTGAACTGATCCACCGGCAGACCTTGCCCTGGCCCTGTGCCTGGGCCCTGGGCCACGAAGGGCAGGGCGTCGGTGCTGAACTGATGTCGCGCGCCGCGCTCTCCGTCCGCATTGCCCAGCCCGGCGGTGAGGAGTCGCTCAATGTGGCCGCCGCCGCAGCCATCTGCCTGCACGCCAGCGTGATCGCGATTTCCTGAACTTTTAAGCGGCGCACTTGTGTGAGACCAGCCAAGAGCGGCGAAGGGGCAGCAGCCCTAAGCTATAATCTTGAACTGTTCAGAAATCCAGCCGCCCCAGCGCATTTCAGGCCGAACATCCCTCTCAAAAGCAGCAACCAGGACCCGTTTCCTGTAAGTGCGTGGGCGCGCCCGTAACCAACGGAGTACCCAGTGCTTTTGTCTCTCCAGGGAACCACCCCTCACGCCATCCTGGCGCTCGCAGACGGCACGGTCTTTCTCGGCAATTCCATCGGTGCCGCCGGCACCACGGTCGGCGAAGTGGTGTTCAACACCGCCATCACCGGTTACCAGGAAATCCTCACTGATCCGAGCTACTGCCGGCAGATCGTGACCCTCACGTATCCGCACATCGGCAACTACGGCATCAATCTAGAGGACATCGAAGCCGACAAGGTCCATGCCGCAGGCCTCATCATCAAGGACCTGCCCCTGCTGGCGTCCAACTTCCGCAGCACCGAGACGCTGACGCAATACCTCGTGCGCGAGAAGACCGTGGCGATTGCCAACCTCGACACCCGCAAGCTCACCCGTCTGCTGCGCAGCAAGGGTGCGCAGAACGGTGCCATCGTCGCGCTCAAGGCTGGCGAGGCCGTGAGCCAGGCGCGTATCGACGAGGCCCTGGCCGCCGCCAAGGCCGCGCCCAGCATGAAGGGCCTGGACCTGGCACAGGTCGTCACGACTGCCAAGGCCTACCCCTGGGACCAGACCGAGTGGGTGCTGGGCACGGGCTACGGCCGGCAGACCGCCCCGCGTTTCCACGTCGTGGCCTACGACTACGGTGTCAAGAAGAACATCCTGCGCATGCTGGCCCAACGCGGCTGCAAGCTGACCGTGGTGCCCGCCAAGACACCCGCCAAGGACGTGCTGGCGCTCAAGCCCGATGGCGTGTTCCTCTCCAACGGTCCTGGCGATCCGGCACCTTGCGATTACGCGATTGCCGCCACGCGCGAGATCATCGACGCGGGCATTCCCACCTTCGGCATCTGCCTGGGTCACCAGATCATGGCTCTGGCCTCGGGTGCCAAGACATTCAAGATGCAAAACAGCCACCACGGCGCCAACCATCCGGTGAAAGACCTGGACAATGGCCGCGTGAGCATCACCAGCCAGAACCACGGCTTTGCTGTGGAGATGGAATCGCTGCCCGCCAACCTGCGCGCCACGCACGTCAGCCTGTTTGACGGCACGCTGCAGGGCCTGGCCCGCACCGACAAGCCGGCCTTCTGCTTCCAGGGCCACCCGGAAGCCTC
>JAGWTL010000041.1 GCA_028869035.1 Burkholderiales bacterium
GCCATGCTGCGTGGCCTGCACGACGACTGTGAGGACGCGCAGCAGTTGCGCGCCGCCGAGTTGCTGTTCCGCCCGCAGCGCGTGACAGTGCAGGCAGGCCAGGTGCTGGTCGCCGACCAGGCCGTGGTGGACCAGTACAGCGAGAACGCCGGCCTGGGCGCAATCGGCCGCTTGCTGATGGAGAACAAGACCCGGCTGCGCGAAGCCGAACTGGCCGTGCTCGATGCATCCAACGCCGCGCGTTACTGGGAACGCAGCGATCGCCACCACTTTCTGCTGGACCTCACGCATGAAGTGCAGCAGGAGCTGAGCCACGGCCTCACCCTGCGCATGACCCGCGCGCGCAGCGGTCTGAAGGCGCTGGCGCGTGTGATGGAGCTCTGGGTGCGGCACCTGCTGGGCGTGGCCGTGTCGATCGAACCGCTGGCGCGCGTGGACGATATGGCCTGGCGCTGGCACATAGGCCTGGACGCCGAGGCCACGGCCATTCTCAACGATCTGTATGAAGAGCAAGCGGTAGAGCCCGAGCGCATGCAACGTCTGGTCAGCCTGTTCCGCCTGACTTTTGCCGATCCGGGCTGTGTGCAGCCCGAACTGGCCGGCAAGCCTGTCTACCTGGGCCTGGCCATGAACGCTCAAGGCCTACTGCGGCTGAAGCCGCAAAATCTGCTGCTCAACCTGCCACTAGCGGCGCAGCAGTAGGTCTTACATGTTCCGGCGGTACTGGCCGCCGACCTCGAACAGCGCGGTTGTGATCTGGCCCAGGGAGCAAACCCGCACCGCGTCCATCAGCACCTCGAACACATTCCTGTTTTCGATCACGGCCTGCTGCAGGCGCTGCAGCTGGGCCGGTGCCACAGCCGCGTGGCGCGTGTGGAAGTCCTGCAGACGCTGGAGCTGGCTCTGCTTTTCCTCTTCGGTCGATCGTGCCAGTTCCAGCTTTTCCATCACGGCGTCGCCATGCGGGTTGCGGAAGGTGTTGACGCCGATGATGGGCAGCTCGCCGGTGTGCTTGAGCATCTCGTAGGTCATGCTCTCGTCCTGGATCTTGCCGCGCTGGTAGCCGGTTTCCATGGCGCCGAGCACACCGCCGCGCTCGCTGATGCGCTCGAACTCGGCCAGCACGGCCTCTTCCACCAGCTCGGTCAGCTCCTCGATGATGAAAGCGCCCTGGCTGGGGTTCTCGTTCTTGGCCAGCCCCCACTCGCGGTTGATGATGAGCTGGATGGCCATGGCGCGGCGCACGCTGTCTTCGGTCGGCGTGGTGATGGCCTCGTCGAAGGCATTCGTGTGCAGGCTGTTGCAGTTGTCGTAGATGGCGATCAGGGCCTGCAGCGTCGTACGGATGTCGTTGAACTGGATCTCCTGCGCATGCAGGCTGCGGCCGCTGGTCTGGATGTGGTACTTGAGCTTCTGGCTGCGTTCGTTGGCGCCGTACTTCTCCTTCATGGCCACGGCCCAGATGCGGCGCGCCACACGGCCCATCACGGTGTACTCGGGGTCCATGCCGTTGGAGAAGAAGAAGGAAAGATTGGGCGCGAAGTCGTCGATGTGCATGCCGCGCGCCAGATAGGCCTCCACCAGCGTGAGGCCGTTGGACAGGGTGAAGGCCAGCTGGCTGATGGGATTGGCGCCGGCCTCGGCGATGTGGTAACCGCTGATGGACACGCTGTAGAAATTGCGCACGCGGTTGTGCACGAAGTACTCGGCGATGTCGCCCATGACCTTGAGCGAGAACTCGGTGGAGAAGATGCAGGTGTTCTGGCCCTGGTCTTCCTTGAGGATATCGGCCTGCACCGTGCCGCGCACGTTTTCCAGCACCCAGGCGCGGATCTTTTCCGCTTCGGTGTCCGTGGGTTGGCGCCCGTTATCGACCTGAAACTTGGCCAGGTACTGGGCTATGGCCGTGTTCATGAACATGGCCAGGAGGGTGGGCGCGGGGCCGTTGATGGTCATGCTGACCGAGGTGGCCGGGTCGCAGAGGTCGAAGCCTTCGTAAAGCACCTTCATGTCGTCCAGCGTGGCAATGGACACGCCCGAGTTGCCCACCTTGCCGTAGATGTCGGGGCGCGGGTCGGGGTCGTTGCCATAGAGCGTGACCGAGTCGAAGGCGGTGGACAGGCGCTTGGCCGGCATATTGGCCGACAGCAGCTTGAAGCGCCTGTTGGTGCGAAAAGGGTCACCCTCTCCGGCGAACATGCGCGTGGGATCCTCGTTCTCGCGCTTGAAGGCAAAGGTGCCGGCCGTGTAGGGGTAACTGCCGGGCACGTTGTCCAGCATCAGCCACTTGAGGATTTCGCCATGGTCCTCGTAGGGCGGCAGGGCCACCTTGCGGATCGTGGTGCCCGAGAGCGATTTGGTGGTCAGCGCGGTGCGGATCTCCTTGTCGCGGATCTTCACCACGTACTCGTCGCCCGCATAAGCTAGTCTCATGGCCGGCCACTGGGCCAGCAGGCGGCTGGCGTCGGCATCCATCTGCAGCTCGCGCGACTGCGCCAGGTCGATCGCCGCCTCGGCGGCCTTGGCGCGGTCCGGCTTTTCTTCCTTGAGCATGGTTGCCGCCGCCTTGAGCTGCTGGATCTCGCGCGCCAGGCGGGCCTGCGCCCGCGCGCGGCGCTTGTAGCCGCGCACGGTGTCGGAGATTTCGGCCAGGTAACGCGTGCGCGCGCCGGGCACGATGGGACTCTGGTTGCTGCTGTGGCGCACGCTCACAACCGGCAGGCGGCCGGCTTCGAGCTTGAGGCCCAGCGCGGCCAGGCGAACTTTCAGCGCCTGGTAGAGCGCGGTCACGCCGTCGTCGTTGAAACGCGCGGCCATGGTGCCGAAGACCGGCATCTGATCGGGCGGTGTGCTCCAGGCCTCGCGGTTGCGCTGCACCTGCTTGGCCACGTCACGCAGTGCGTCAGCCGCGCCCTTGCGGTCGAACTTGTTGATGGCCACGAACTCGGCGAAGTCCAGCATGTCGATCTTCTCGAGCTGGCTGGCGGCGCCGAACTCGGGGGTCATCACGTACAGCGGCACGTCCACATGCGGCACGATGGCCGCGTCGCCCTGGCCTATGCCCGAGGTCTCGACGACGATCAGGTCGAAGCCCGCGCATTTGCAGGCGGCCAAGACGTCGGGCAAGGCCGCGCTGATCTCGCTGCCGGCATCGCGCGTGGCCAGACTGCGCATGAAGACCCTTGAGCCCTGGCTCCAGGGGGAGATCGCGTTCATGCGGATGCGGTCACCCAGCAGAGCACCGCCGCTCTTGCGCCGCGAGGGATCGATGCTGATGACAGCGACATGCAGCACGTCGCCCTGGTCCAGGCGCAAGCGACGGATCAGCTCGTCGGTCAGGCTGGACTTGCCCGCACCACCGGTACCGGTGATGCCGAGCACGGGTACCTTGCGGCCCGAGGCCTGTGCACGCAAAGCCTGGGTGAATCTGGCATCGGCGCTGCCGTTCTCCAGCGCCGTGATGAGCTGGGCGAGCGCGCGCCAGGCCGCCTCGCCGTGGCCCTGGATGGCATCAGCCTGCTTCGGTGCCAGGCTACTGATGTCGCGATCGCAGCGCATGACCATCTCGCCGATCATGCCGGCCAGGCCCATGCGTTGTCCGTCTTCGGGGCTGTAGATGCGCGTGACGCCATAGGCCTGCAGCTCGCGGATCTCGTTGGGCACGATCACGCCGCCGCCGCCGCCGAAGACCTGGATGTGCTCGCCGCCGCGCGCCTTGAGCAGGTCCATCATGTACTTGAAGTACTCGACGTGACCACCCTGGTAGGAACTGATGGCGATGCCCTGCACATCTTCCTGCAGGGCGGCGGTGACGACCTCGTCCACGCTGCGGTTATGGCCCAGGTGGATGACCTCGGCTCCCATGCCTTGCAGGATGCGCCGCATGATGTTGATGGCCGCGTCGTGCCCGTCGAACAGGCTGGCGGCCGTGACGAAGCGCACCTTGTGCGTGGGGCGGTAGTTCGCGAGGGCCTGGTGGTCGGCGGACAGGTCGGTCATGGCGGGCCAATTGACGTTTACGTAAACGTCAATCTTACCGTTTTTGACCGGATCCCCCAAGAGAAAGGGGCGCCACGGCGCCCCTTTTCAGATTGAAAACCTGTCGGTCATCCGCCGTAGAGATAGTTCGGCAGCCACAGGGTCAAGCCCGGCCAGATGTACATGAAGACCATGCAAAGGATCACGATCAGCATGTAGGGCATCATGCCGGCGAAGATCTGGTTGATCGTCACATGCGATGGGCTGACCCCCTTCAGGTAGAAAGCCGACATCGCCACCGGCGGGCTCAGGAAAGCCGCCTGCAGGTTGACGAAGACCAGCACACCCCAGAGCATGGGATCGATATGGAAATGCTGCAGCAAGGGCAGGAAGATGGGCACGAAGATCACGATGATCTCGGTCCATTCGAGCGGCCAACCCAGCACGAAGATGATGGCCTGGGACAGCAGCATGAACTGGATCGGCGACAGGTTCATGCTCAGCACCCACTCCTCGACCAGGCGCTGGCCACCGAGGATGGCAAACACGGCCGAGAACAGGGCGGAGCCGACAAAGAGCCAGCACACCATGGAGGTGGTCTTGGCGGTCAGGAACACGGCTTCCTTGATGCGCTGGAAATCCAGCGTGCCGGCCTGCCAGGCCATGAGGAAAGCACCGGCCGCACCCACCGCCGCCGACTCCGTGGCCGTGGTGATGCCGAAAAGGATGACCCCCAGCACCACAAAGGTCAGGATGCCCAGGGGCATGACCGAGGTGATCAGCATGGTCAGGATCTCGTACTGCTCGGCATCAAACTTCCAGTAGTACCAGGCCAGCAAGCCGACAGCGATCAGGCAGGCCACCCAGAAGCCGGTGTAAAAGCCCCCGGGCACCGGTTCGGCCTTGGGCGCCTCGCTTCCCTCGCCGGCGCTCATGTCCTGCAGGGGTTCGTCCTTGTCTGCCTCGTCGGCTGCCGGTCCGCCGGAACCGGAAAGCTCCTGCAGGCCCGCAGCTTCGGCCGGCTCCTGCGGGCTTGCCGCTGCGGGTGCGTCCGCCGACTTCTGCATCAGTTGCACCACCTTGGCCGGCTCGGCTTCGTTGCCCTGCTGAGAGTAGATGGTGACGTACCACCAGGTCACACCCAGACAGACTACCGCGATGATCACGGGCACCAGGGTCCGCAGCAGTCCGCCCAGCAGCTTGAGCCAGCTGAGCTGCACACCTTCGATACCACTGCGCAGGGCCTTGGCCGGCATCAGCACAGCCATCAGCAGGGCGGGCAGCATGAAGCGCGAGTAGCTCGCGGCGATGTGCGCGACCGCAGGAGAGATCGGCGCCTTCATCTTGTCCGGCGGCAGCTTGGGCGCCACCTTGGGGTTGATCATGGCCCAGCCGATCACATAGACCAGGTAGAGGAAGGCCAGGAAGAAACCCGGGAACATGGCCGCGGCATAGAGCTTGACAACCGACTGACCGGCCACGGCCGCGTAGACGATGATCATGACCGAAGGCGGGATCAGGATGCCCAGCGTGCCCCCGGCGGTGATGACACCGGCCGCCAGCCGGGTGTCGTAACCGGCATTGAGCATGGGGCGCATGGCGATCACACCCATGAGCACCACGACAGCGCCGACCAGACCGCTGGCAATGCCCCAGAAGGTGCAGATGACCAGGGTGGTGACGGCCAGTGAACCCGGCAGGCGGCGGAAGGCCAGCTGCACGCTGTGGAACATCTTGTCCACCAGCGCGCCCCGTTCCATGATGTAACCCATCAGGACGAAGAGCGGGATCGACAGGAGCGTGTCGTTGTTCATGGCCCCGAAGGCGCGTTGCACCATCAGGTCGAAAACCTTGTTGTCCAGCCAGTGTGCGGCCGGGTCGTACAGGGCGACGAAGCCGAACATCATGCCCAGGCCCATCAGCGTGAACGCCGTCGGGAAACCCATCATGATCACGACCACGATGAGCCCCAGCATGGTGAGACCAAGTGCTGCATCACTCATCATTCAACCTTTCAAACCTTTGGATTGCTCGATGGCCAGCTTGCGGGCCTCTTCATCGACATACTCGCTGCCCGCCAGCTGCTGCGCCACGACGTCGGCTTCTTCGGCGTCCTTGATGCGCGGCGTCCACTCACCGGTCTTGATGCAGACCGCGCAGCGGACAATCTCGGAGATGCCCTGCATCAGCACCAGCGCACCGGCCAGCGGGATCATGAACTTGAAGGGATAGACCGGCAGCGGATCGGCGTTGAAGGTCTGCTCATGGATGGCCAGGGAATCCTGGAAGTAGGTCCAGCCCGACCAGGTCAGGGCGGCGATACCAGGCAGGAAGAACAGCACATACAGCACCAGGTCGATGCTGGCCTGGGTGCGCGGCTTCATGCTGCCGTAGAGGAAATCGCCGCGCACATGGCCGTCGTGGGCCAGGGTGTAGGCGCCACCCATCATGAACAGGGTGCCGTAGAGCATGTTGCTGGCGTCAAAGACCCAGGCGGTAGGGGCATTGAGCGCATAGCGCTTGAATACTTCAATGACCACGAGCAGCATCAGCGCCACGATGAGCCAGGCAAACGCCTTGCCCACCCAGGTGCTGATGGCATCTGCCGTGTGCAGCAGGGATTGGACTTTCATGGGATTTCTATTGGTGCAAAAAACAAACCAGCCATCCGGGAGCCCAGATGGCTGGCATGGTCGTCAGGCTACCGGCTTCGTGTCAGGCCTTCTTGGCGCCCTTGCCGAAGTAATGGTTGGAGGCCATCTTGAAATCGACCATGTAGGAGTTCTGCCATTCGGTGGTTCGCGCGGCATAGGCCTTCTGCGACTCGATCACCTTCTTGAACAGCGGGTTCTCGCCGCCCTTCTTGGCGATGATCTTGTCCCACGAAGCCAGCTGGGCGCGCAGGATGGCATCGGGCGTCTTGTAGAACTTGATGCCCTGCTTCTTCAGTTCGATGTAGTCTTGCGAGTTGCGGTCGATGGCCTTCCAGCTCATGTCAGCGCTGGCCGCCTGCACGGCGTAGTCGATGACGGAACGCAGCTCAGGCGCCAGCGCCGTGAGCTTGGTCTTGTTGAACAGGATCTCGAACTGTTCGCCGGACTGGTGGAAGCTCTGCAGCATGCAGTTCTTCGTCACATCGGGGAAGCCCAGGATGCGGTCGGAAGTGGCGTTGTTGAACTCGGCCCCGTCGATCAGGCCGCGGTCCAGCGCCGGCACGATTTCACCGCCGGGCAGCGGGTTCACGGCAGCGCCCATGTCGGTGTACATGTCCACGGCCAGGCCCACGGTGCGGAACTTCACACCCTTCATCTGCTCGACCTTGGAGATCGGCTTCTTGAACCAGCCGAAGGGCTGGGTGGGCATGGGGCCGTAAAGGTAGGAGACCACATCCATGTTGATGGATTTGTAAATCTCGTCCAGCAGGGCCTTGCCGCCGCCGTAGTTGTGCCAGGCCAGGACCATGTTCGGGTCCATGCCGAAAGCCGGGCCGGAACCCCACAGGGCCAGCGCGGACTGTTTGCCGTAGTGGTAGGCCACCACGCCATGGCCGCCATCCAGCGTGCCCTTGTTGACTGCTTCCAACAGCTGAAAGGGTGGTACGACTGAGCCGGCAGGCAGCACTTCGATCTTGAGCTTGCCGCTGGCCATGTCGTTGACCTTCTTGGCAAAGTCATTGGCGTACTCGTGGAAGATGTCCTTGGCCGGCCAGGTGCTCTGGAAACGCAAGGTGGTGGCGGTCTGCGCGGTCGCTACCATCGGGGCGGCCATCGCGCCAGCGGCGACGGCAACGCCCTTGAGCAGGCTGCGGCGATTGGGGGTTTTGTTATCGGTCAAGGTAGTCTCCGGTAGTGGACAAGGCAATAGTGGTCAGGACGATGCGTTCGCTTGCCATCGGGCTCAGATTTTGCGCCTCCGCGGGCACGCGAACGTCTAGGGTTTTCACCAGTATCTATTGTCTCCGTGCGAAACAGTTTTCACGAATCGGCACCCACGAGTCGCTTACACGCTGGTACAACCCTGAATGCGTCTGTACACCATGAAACCAGCTGAGGAGATCTCCATGGACCGCCGTCATTTTTTTCAGAACACCGCGCTCGTCACCACCGGCGCACTGGCCGGCTGCGCACTGCCCGGCGTGGCCCAGAACAAGCCCAAGAGTCCCTTCGATGTGGCCGACACCTACATTCCCATCATCGGTTCCGACGAGATGTTCCCGGTGCGTCGCATCTACTGCATCGGCCGCAACTACCGGGCTCATGCGATTGAAATGGGTTCCAACCCGGACCGCGAGCCGCCCTTCTTTTTCCAGAAGCCGACCGATGCCATCCAGTACGTGGCCGCCGGCGCCGTGGCCGACCACCCCTACCCCACGCTGACCAGGAATTACCACTACGAGGCCGAGCTGGTGGCCTGTCTGGGCAAGGGCGGGCGCAATATCCCGATGGAAAAAGCACTCGATCTGGTCTACGGCTACACCCTGGGCCTGGACATGACACGGCGCGATCTGCAACGCGCCATGGGCGACCAGAAGAAGCCCTGGGAAATCGGCAAGAGCTTCGACAAGTCGGCGCCTATAGGCGCCGTGCACAAGCTCGGCCAGGTTCAGCATTTCTCCCAGGGCAACATCTGGCTCAAGGTCAACGGCCAGGTCAAGCAGAACGCCAACCTGAACCAGATGATCTGGTCGGTCGCCGAGCAGATCAGCAAGCTGTCCGAAGCCAACGAGCTCTTCCCTGGCGACATCATCTACTCGGGCACGCCCGAGAACGTGGGCCCCGTGGTCAAGGGCGACCTGATCGAGATGCACATCGACGGCCTGCCCAATCTGAGCGTCAGGATTGTCTGATCCGACCCGCCCGCGAGGCAGCGAGGGCCGCGTCATCCCGGTGACGCGGCCCTCGCTTTTTTTGCGTATCCTTGGGGGCTCTTCCTGCATCCACCCGGACGCCCCGTGCCATGAACCCGATCCAGCTCTTCGATCCTGCCTCCAGCACCTACACCTACCTGCTCTTCGACGCCGACAGCCGCGAGGCGCTCATCATCGACCCGGTGGACGAACAGCTGGAACGCGACCTCGGCGTGCTGCGCGAGTACGGCCTCAAACTCACGCTGGTGGTGGAAACCCACGCCCATGCCGACCACGTCACCAGCGCCGGCCTGCTGGTGGAACACACCGGCGCCCGGACAGCCGCGCCCGAAGCCTGCGGCATCCGCACCGCGACCCTGCAGTTGCAGGACGGCGCCGAACTCGCCTTCGGCCGTGAACGCATCCGTGCCCTGCACACGCCGGGCCACACGGCGGGCAGCATGTGCTACCTCTGGGAAAACGGTGGCCAGCGCCACGTTTTCACCGGCGACACTCTGCTCATCAATGGCTGCGGGCGCACCGACTTCCAGTCCGGCAGCGCCGATGCGCTGTACAACAGCCTCACCCGGGTACTCTTCACCCTGCCGGAAGACACCGTGGTCTGGCCGGGCCATGACTACCAGGGGCGCCAGCACAGCACCATCGGCGCTGAAAAACACGGCAACGTCCGTGTGGCGGGCAAGTCCCTGGCCGAATTCAAGGCCATCATGGAAGGACTGAAGCTGCCCAAGCCGCGGCGCATCGACGAGGCGGTCCCCGCCAACCTGCAGTCCGGCCTGCGCCACGATGCCGATGGCGCCGCGCTGATGGCCGTGGCGCCGGCGCCGGGTTATGCCGGCAACGTGAGCCCCGAACTCGCCTGGGCGTGGGTGCAGACCGGCCAAGCCCTGCTGGTCGACGTGCGCAGCGACGCCGAGCGCGAATGGGTGGGTTTCGTGCCCGGGGCCCTCGGCCTGGCCTGGAAACAATGGCCCGGCATGCAGCCCAACGCCAACTTCGACGCCGGCCTGCTGGCCGCTGCCTCACCCGGCAAGAAAGTCGTGCTGCTGTGCCGCAGCGGGGTGCGCTCCATCGCCGCCGCGCGCCGCGCCACCGAACTCGGCCTGGAGGCCTACAACATCCTGGAGGGTTTCGAGGGTGATCCGGACGAGCAGGCCCAGCGCGGCCACCGCGGTGGCTGGCGTTTGCGCGGCCTGCCCTGGCGACAGGGCTGAGCATCAGCCTCCTTTATGATGCCGGCTGTCGCCAACTGAATCCAAAACATGTCTTTTCTCGCCATTGACGTTGGCAACACCCGCCTCAAATGGGCCTTGTACGAAGCGCCCCAGCCCGGCGCCCGGGTGCTGGCCCAGGGCGCTGAATTCCTTGATCACATCGACCGCCTGGCCGAGACCGCCTGGGCCGGCTTGCCGGCGCCCAGCTGCATGCTGGGCTGTGTGGTCGCCAGCGACGCCGTCAAACACCGCGTCGAAGCGCAGATGGAGCAGTGGGACGTCTCCCCACACTGGGTCATCGCAAGCAGCCAGGAAGCCGGACTGGGCAATGGCTACGACCATCCGGCCCGCCTGGGCCCGGACCGCTGGGTGGCCATGATCGGCGCCTGGCATCACATGCTGTCCATGGGTCCGAAGCGCCCCATCGTCGTGGCCATGGTGGGTACGGCGGTCACGGTGGAGGCCATCGATCCGGGTGGCAAGTTCCTGGGCGGCTACATCCTGCCCGGCCACGGCATCATGCTGCGCGCATTGGAGTCCGGCACGGCCGGATTGCACGTGCCCACGGGCGAAGTGCGCCCCTTCCCGACCAATACCAGCGACGCCCTGACCAGCGGCGGCACCTACGCCATTGCGGGCGCGATGGAGCGCATGGTGGAGCACGTGCGCCAACATTGCAACGCCGAGCCCTGGTGTGTCATGGCCGGCGGAGCCGGCTGGAAGATGGCCCCCAGCTTGGCCACGCGCTTCGAGTTGGTCGATACGCTGATTTTCGACGGCCTGCTGCAGATCGCCGCGCACCGCGGCCTGGGAGCGCGGCGCTGAAGTCGCTTCAGCGGCCGGGCGCCAGCCAGGCCTCTGCCAGTTTGACCCAATAGCTGGCGCCCAGGGGGATGAGCTCGTCGTTGAAGTCGTAGCTCGGGTTGTGCAGGGTGCAGGGGCCGCCGCCATGGCCCATTTCGCGGTGCACACCATCGCCGTTGCCGATGAAGGCATAAGCGCCGGGCTTGGCCAGCAGCATATAAGCAAAGTCTTCCGCGCCCATCGTGGGCTCCTGCTTGAGCACGTTGGCCTCGCCGACGATGCCGGCCATCACGCCGCGGGCGAAGGCCACTTCCTGCTCGGCATTGATGGTGGGCGGGTAGTTGCGATCGAACTCGAAGTCACAGCGGGCGCCAAAGGCCGCGCAGGTGTGTTGCGCCACCTCGCGCATGCGCGCCTCGATCTGGTCCAGCACCTCCAGCGTGAAAGTGCGCACCGTGCCCTGCAGTTCGCAGCTGTCGGCGATGACGTTGGTGGCGTGGCCCGCGTGGATCATCGTGACGGAGATGACACCGGCGTCGATGGGCTTGATGTTGCGGCTGACGATGGTCTGGAAGGCCTGCACCATCTGACTGGCCACCAGCACCGGATCCACCGCGTTGTGCGGCATGGCCGCGTGCCCGCCCTTGCCGTGGATGGTGATCTTGAATTCGTTGCTCGACGCCATCACCGGCCCCGGGCTCAGTGCAAAAGTACCAGCGCGCATGCCCGGCCAGTTGTGCATGCCGAACACGGCCTCCATCGGGAATTTCTCGAACAGGCCATCCTTGATCATCTCGTTGGCACCCGCGCCGCCTTCTTCGGCAGGCTGGAAGATCAGGTAGGCGGTGCCGTCGAAGTTGCGTTGTTTCGCCAGGTGCTGGGCCGCGGCCAGCAGCATGGCCGTATGGCCGTCGTGCCCGCAGGCGTGCATCTTGCCGTCGTGGCGGCTGGCATGGGCAAAGGTGTTGCCCTCCTGCAGGGGCAGGGCGTCCATGTCGGCGCGCAGGCCGATGGCGCGTTTCGAGGCGCCCTGCTGGATGATGCCGACCACGCCGGTGCCCCCCAGACCGCGGTGCACGGGGATGCCCCATTCGGTCAGACGGGCCGCGACCAGATCGGCCGTGCGCCGTTCCTGGAAGCTCAGTTCGGGGTGGGCGTGGATGTCACGCCGGATGGCCGCCATGCCGGCGGCCTGGGCGACGATGGAATCGATGACCTTCATGGGTGAGAGTCTATTCCTTCGCCCGCCCTTCTGTCAGCCGGGGATATCCCCGGCCCGCTTCAGGTGCGCACTCGCCCGTCGCCGGTCAGCATGGACAGCTCGACAAAACCCGAGCCCACGTGGTCAGAGGCCGAGAAGTTCACCTGGAAGCCGCCCAGGCTCTGGGTCCCGATGGCTTCGATGCCCTGGATCAGCCCTTCGCGGCTCAGCCGCGCGCCGGCACGCCTGAGGCCCTCGCTCACGATCTTGGCCGCCAGATAGCCTTCCATGCTGGAGAAGTTGGCCTGCGCATTGCCACCGGCCTTCCTGACGACTTCGGCCAGTTCGCGCGCGATCGGACGCGAGGCGCTGTAAGGAGAGGGCACCACCTGGGACACCACCACGCCCGCGCCATCCTTGCCGAGCTCATCGACCAGGGCCTGCGTGCCGACAAAGGACACGTTGTAGAAAGTCCCGCCGTAGCCGGCCTTGCGCGCCTCGCGGATGAAGGCCGCGCAGGACTTGTAGGCGCTGATCTGCACCACCGCGTCGGGAGCGGCGGCGGTCAGCGCCTTGGCAGCGGCGGCCACGTTGACGGAATTGCGCTCCACCGTGGCCTGTGCCACCGGCTTGAGTCCTTGCTGCCCCAGCGCCAGCGTCACGCCATCGAGCCCGGCCTTGCCGTAGGCGTCGTTCTGGTAGAAGACCGCGATCTTCCTGAGCCCCAGATTGGTGAGCTGCTTGACGATCAGCGCGGTCTCGTCGTTGTAGGAAGCGCGCAGGTGGAAGACCTGCTTGTTGAAGGGCTCACGCAAGCCCATGGCGCCCGTGAAGGGCGCGATGAAAGGCACCTGCGCCTTGGTCAGCAGCGGCAGCGCGGCCAGGCTGGTCGGGGTGCCGATATAACCGAACAGCGCGAACACGTCCTCGCCGATCAGCTTCTGGGTATTGGCCGCGCAGCGGTCCGGCTCGTAGCCGTCATCCAGGGTCTTGATCTCGATGGTCTTGCCGGCGATGCCGCCCTGGGCATTGACCTGGTCGAACCAGAGCTTGGCGCCTTGATGGAACTGGATGCCCAATTCGGCGGCCGGGCCGGTGAAGGCGGCCGACTGGCCCAGAATGATCTTGCTGCTGCCCTGGGCCTTGAGCAGGGCGGGGGCGGCCAGCAGCGATGCTGCGGCCAGGCCGAATTGGCGACGTGTCGTCATGGTGAACTCTCAAATGCGGACCATGGCCCAGCGACCAGGGCACTGCCTGCTACAGTGCCTGGAATTGGAAAAGCCCTCGTAAGAGGGCTTTTCTTGTTTGGTTGCGCGAGGAGGATTTGAACCTCCGACCTTTGGGTTATGAGCCCAACGAGCTACCAGGCTGCTCC
>JAGWTL010000042.1 GCA_028869035.1 Burkholderiales bacterium
ATGCCCGAGCATCTGCGTCGCCCACGCGGGCCCGTGCTGCTGTTGCTCTTCAACTTCGCTTTCATCGCCCCGGTCGTGGGCCCGCTGTGCGTGCTGGTGATCACACGCATCTCCCTGAAGAAGGCGCGGCAGCAGGCGCGCCTGGCCCAGCCAACCTCGGTCGCACTGCCCGTCTACGACGTACAGGGACGTGACGCGGTGCGCAGCAGCCAGGTGGCCATCCGCTCGCGGCTGGGCACCGAAGTGCCTGGCAATATCCGCATGCAGGCCCTGCTCACGCTGCAGGCCGTGCCCGGGCGCGTGGCCAACCCCATCCTGGAGAACCTGCTGGGCGATAGCACGGACGACGTACGACTGCTCGCCTTCGGCATGCTCGACAGCGAAGAAAAACGCATCTCGCAGAACATCCAGCGCGAACGCGCCCAGCTCGACGCCGAGATCAGCCCCGAACAGCGCTACGACTGCCTGCACCACCTGGCCGAACTGCACTGGGAGCTGGTCTACGCCTGCCTGGCCCAGGGCGAGCTGCGCCGCCACATCCTGCGCCAGGCGCGTGAACACCTCGAAGGCGCGCTCGCCACCGGCATCGAACCCAGCCCGGGCCTGCGCATGCTGCAGGGCCGCATCCTGCTGGCCCAGGATGACTGGGCGGCCGCCGAAGACGTCTTCCGCGGCGCGCTGCTGCAGGGCCTGCCCGCGGCATCGGTGCTGCCCTACCTGGCCGAGATCGCCTTCATCCAGCATCGTTACGACGAAGTCCGCCTCCATCTCGAAGGGCTGGTCGATCTCAACACCGCCGTCCGAACCACCGCCGTGGTCAACCTCTGGACCGGACGTGAAACCGTGAGCAAACTCAGTGACCACCACCTCCTCCCCCACCTCTGAGCCCGCCGCGCGCCGCGCCACGGAAGTCGACGTCCTGCTGCTGCTCGAGGGCACCTTCCCCTATGTGGCCGGTGGCGTGTCGAGCTGGGTCAACCAGATCATCCGCGGCTTTCCCGAGCTGCGCTTCGGCGCCATCTTCCTAGGCTCACGCCCCGAGGACTACGGCCCCATGCGCTACCCGCTGCCCGACAACCTCGTGCATCTGGACGTGAGCTATCTCTACGACGCGCGCGAAGCCCCGCCCGTGATGCCGGTGCAGGCTCAGCCCGGGGTCATGCTCGAAGTGGAACAGATGCACGAGCAGCTCTACAGCGACATCCGCCGCCCCGGCTGCCTGCGCCACTTCTCGCACCTGCTGGACGAGGCCGCGCCCGGCGGCCGGCTGAGCCACGAGGTCTTCCTCTACAGCCGCGAGTCCTGGGACTACATCAAGAAAAGCTACCGCCAGCGCAGCTCGGACCCGTCCTTCGTCGACTACTTCTGGACCATCCGCAACATCCACACCCCCTTCTGGCGCATGCGCGAGGTGGCCGAACGCGCGCCCAAGGCCCGCATCTACCACGCCATCTCCACCGGCTACGCGGGCATCCTGGGCCTGCTGCTGAAGCACCGCCACCAGCGCCCCTTCATGCTCAGCGAACACGGCATCTACGTGAAGGAGCGCAAGATCGACCTCTACCAGGCGCAGTGGCTCAAGGACAACCGCAGCGTGTTCGAGCACGATCCCTCGCGTCTGAGTTACTTCCGCCAGCTCTGGATCCGCTTCTTCGAACACCTGGGTTACCTCACCTACCAGTCGGCCGATGACATCGTCGCGCTGTACGAGGCCAACCGCCAGCGCCAGCTGGTCGACGGCGCGCCCGAGGAACGCACCTGCAACGTGCCCAACGGCATCGACGTGGCCCGTTTCGCGCCGCTGCGCACGCAGCGCCCCGTGGCCGTACCGCCCGTGCTCTGCCTGATCGGCCGTGTGGTGCCCATCAAGGACATCAAGACCTTCATCCGCGCCATGCGCGGTGTGGTCAATCGCATGCCCGAAGCCGAGGGCTGGATCGCCGGCCCCGAGGACGAGTCCCCCGAATACGCACGCGAATGCCACGACCTCGTGGCCCAACTCGGCCTGAAGGGCAAGGTCAGGTTCCTGGGTTTCCAGAAGCTCACCGAGTTGCTGCCCAAGGTCGGCCTGGTCGTGCTGAGCTCCATCAGCGAGGCGCTGCCCCTCGTGATCCTCGAAGGCTATGCCGCGGGCGTGCCCACCGTCTCCACCGACGTGGGCTCCTGCCAGCAGCTGGTCTACGGCCTGCCCGGCGCGGACGAGGCCATAGGCGCCTCGGGCCGGGTGGTGCGCATCGCCGACCCCGAGGCCCTGGCCGACGCCTGTGTCGAACTGCTGAGCGACCACGCGCTCTGGCAACGCACCAGCGAAGCCGCGATCCGCCGCGTCGAGGCCTATTACTCGCAGGACATCATGTTCGGCCGCTACCGCGAACTCTACGAAAAGAACTTCCAATGGCAGGCATAGGCTTCGAACTGCGCAAGCTGCTCAAGAAGCAGACCTACGGCGGTCTGCTGCAGGCCTATGCCTACGCCGGCATCATCAGCTCCGGCCCCTGGGTGCTGTCCATCGTCGGCATCCTGCTCATCGGCGTGTTCAGCCTGAGCGCCATCGACGCGCGCGCCTCGATCAGCCAGTTCCAGGTCACGGTGACCTACCTCTTCCTGATCTCGCTCATCCTCACGGGCCTGGTCCAGCTCTCCTTCACACGCTACGTGGCCGACCAGATCTTCGCCAGGAACGACGCGGCCATCATGCCCAACTTCAACGGCCTGATCCTGCTGTCCATGAGCCTGAGCGTGGTGCTGGCCCTGCCGGCCGTGGCCTTCCTGTTCCCGGAGCAGAGCGTGCTCTACCGCCTGCTGTTTGTCATGGGCCTGTCGGTCATGACGGCGATCTGGATCGCCACGGTCTTCCTCACGGGCATGAAGCACTACCGCGCCATCGTTCTCATCTTCTTTCTGGGCTACAGCGCGACCATCGTGCTGGCCCTGCTGCTGCGCTACGTGATCGGTCTCGAAGGCCTGCTCCTGGGCTTCGTCGCCGGCCACGTGCTGCTGCTCATGGGCATGGTCGGGCTGATCTACCGCAACTACCACTCCGACCGCTTCATCGCCTTCGACATCTGGAAACCCGGCGCCATGTACCGCAGCCTCATGGCCTCGGGCCTGCTGTTCAACCTGGGCGCCTGGGTCGACAAGATCATGTTCTGGTACCACCCCGACACGGGCCAGGCCGTGATCGGGCCGCTGCATGCCTCGGTGATCTACGACATCCCGATCTTTCTGGCCTACCTCTCGGTCATCCCCGGCATGGCCGTGTTCCTGGTACGCATCGAAACCGACTTCGTCGAGTACTACATCAAGTTCTACGACGCCGTGCGCGAAGGCGCCACGCTGGACTACATCGAGCGCATGCGCAACCACATGGTCTATTACGTGCGCCGCGGCTTGTTCGACATTGCCAAGATCCAGGCCATCGCCGTGCTCATCACCCTGGTGCTGGGCGAGTCCATCCTGCGTTTCCTGGGCATCTCCACGCTCTACCTGCAACTGCTCTACATCGATGTGGTCGGTGCGGCCCTGCAGGTGGTCATGCTGGGCATCCTGAACGTGCTGTTCTACCTGGACCAGCGCCGCGCCGTGCTGCTGCTCACAGGCCTGCTGCCGCTGTTCAACATCATTTTCACGGCCATCTCCCTGCGGCTTGGCGCCCAGTGGTTCGGCTACGGCTTCGCCTTCGCCATGCTGCTCACGGTGCTGCTGGGCCTGTGGATCCTCAACCGCAAGCTCGAAGCACTGGAATACCAGACCTTCATGCTGCAGTAGCGCCGCTTGAAATCGAGCGGCCAGAGGTCTATGCTTTGCGGCCCGGACCTGATTCGCGGCCATCCCGCCGCCGTCTGGCAGGAACCATCCCATGCGCCTCGCACCCTGCTCTGCCTTCGCCCTCGTCGTCTTGCTGCTGGGCGCCCCGCTGGCCCAGGCAGCCGACATCGGCCCCGTCCCCCCCGCCTCCGACGACCTGAGAACGGTCCGTACGCTGATCGAGAAAAAGGACTGGCCGGCCGCCGTGGAACTGCTCGCCGCCTACACCCGAACCAACCCCCAAAACGCCGACAGCTTCAACCTGCTGGGCTACAGCTACCGCCACCTCAAGCGCTACGACGAATCGCTGACCGCCTACAACAGGGCCCTGACCCTGAATCCCAGGCACCGCGGGGCGCACGAGTACATCGGTGAAGCCTACATCCAGCTCGGCCAGTTCGACAAGGCCAAGGAACATCTGGACGCGCTGAACAGGCTCTGTTTCCTGCCCTGCGAGGAATACAGCGACCTCAAGAAGTCCTACGAGGCCGCGCTCAAGGGCAGATAAGGGCTCAGGTCGCGAAACCGTCGTCGGCCTGGATCACCGCGCCGTTGATGAAATGGCTCTCGTTGGCGCAGAGCATCACCAGCACGCTGTCCAGGTCGGCCGCCTGGCCCACGCGCTTGCGCGGCAGCATGGCGATGAGCTTTTGCCCCTGCTCGGTCTGCCAGTGGTGGTGATTGATCTCGGTGTCGATGTAACCTGGGCACAGCGCGTTGACGTTGATGCCGAACTTGCCCCACTCCAGCGCCATGGCGCGTGTCATGTGCACCACGGCGGCCTTGCTCATGCAGTAGATGCCGATCTGCGGCAGCACCTTGAGCCCGGCCATGGAGGCGATGTTGACGATGCGCCCGCCGGTGAACGTGCCCGGCGCCGCGCCCTTGGCGCGCGCCAGCATGCGCTTGCCCACTTCCTGCGCCACGAAAAAGGCGCCCTTGGTGTTGGTGTCCAGCACGAAGTCGTAGTCTTCCTCTGTCACGTCCACGATGCGCTGCGTGGTGCTCACGCCCGAGTTGTTGATCAGGATGTCGATCGAACCCACCTCGGTCTCGGCGCGCGCCACGGCCGCGCGGATGGAACCCAGGTCCGTCACGTCCAGCTCCACCACATGGGCGTCGCCGCCCTCGCCCTCGATCTGCGCGCGCAGGTCCTTGAGCTTTTCCATGCGACGCGCGGCCAGCACCACGGCCGCGCCGGCCTTGGAGAGGGTGCGGGCGAACTGCGCGCCCAGGCCGCCCGAGGCGCCGGTGATGAAGGCCACGCGGCCGGAAAGATCGATGCTGTAAGCCATGACAGGCCCTTTCTTTGAACACGGGACAAAATAGAACGGTCGTTCTATTTTGTCCTCAAACAGGACTAAAATCAGTCGCACATCCGACAGGCCGGGCAATCGATTACGCCAACCATCCCGCCTGCATTATCAAGCGACTTCCCCAGCAGAAAGCAGCCGCCATGACCCACGAAGAAATCCTCGCCCAGTTCGGCCCCCGCGAAGCCATGGAATACGACGTGGTCGTCGTCGGCGGCGGTCCCGGCGGCCTGTCCACCGCCATCCGCTTGAAGCAGCTCGCTGCGGAAAAAGGCAAAGAGGTCTCCGTCGTCGTGCTGGAAAAAGGCGGAGAACCCGGCGCCCACATCCTCTCGGGCGCCGTCATGGACCCGATCGCCCTCACCGAACTCTTCCCCAACTGGAAGGAACTGGGCGCCCCGCTGAACCAGCCCGTCACCGGCGACGACGTGCTCTTCCTGTCCGGGACCTCTGCCCGCCGCACCCCTAACGTCTTCGTGCCCGACTGTTTCCACAACGAAGGCAATTACGTCATCAGCCTGGGCCTGGTCACCAAATGGCTGGGCGAGCAGGCCGAGGCCCTGGGCGTGGAGATCTTCCCCGGCTTCACGGCCGCCGAAGTGCTCTACAACGAGGACGGCTCCGTCAAGGGCGTGGCCACGGGCAATATGGGCATCGGCAAAAACGGCGAGCCCACCGACAGCTTCCAGCTCGGCATGGAACTGCGCGCCAGGTACACCGTGTTCGCCGAGGGCGCGCGTGGCCACCTGGGCAAGCAGATCATCACCAAATTCAAGCTCGATGAGGGCAAGGACCCACAGAGCTACGCCATCGGCGTCAAGGAGCTGTGGGAAGTGCCGGCGGACAAAGCCCAACCCGGCCGCGTGGTCCACACCGCCGGCTGGCCCATGGACAACAGAACCTACGGCGGCGGCTTCCTCTACCACGCCGAAGACAACAGGGTCACCCTGGGTTTTGTCACCGGCCTGGACTACCAGAACCCCTGGCTCAGCCCCTTCGAGGAAATGCAGCGCTGGAAGACCCACCCCGCCATCCGCAAGCACATCGAAGGCGGCAAGCGCATCGGCTACGGCGCGCGCGCCATCACGGCCGGCGGCCTGCTGAGCCTGCCCAAGACCGTGTTCCCGGGCGGCGCCCTGGTGGGCTGCGACGCCGGTTACCTGAACGCCAGCCGCATCAAGGGCAGCCACGCCGCCATCAAGACCGGCATGCTGGCCGCCGAGGCTTTGTACGACGCCTTGGCTGCGGGACGCAGTCATGATGAACTCACCGCCTACCCCGCCGCGTTCGAACAGAGCTGGCTGCACACCGAACTCAAGCGCTCGCGCAACTTCAAGCAGTGGTTCAAGAAGGGCAATCTCGTCGGCGCGCTCATGACCGGCATCGAGCAATGGTTGCTGCCCAAACTCGGCATCAAGTCCCCGCCGTGGACGATCCGCAATGCCATCCCCGATCACGCCAAGCTCAAACCCGCCGCCGATTGCCAGCCCATCAGCTACCCCAAGCCGGACGGCAAGCTCACCTTCGACCGCCTGAGCAGCGTCTTCATCAGCAACACCAACCACGCCGAAGACCAGCCCGCCCACCTGACGCTCAAGGACGCCAGCGTGCCCGTGAGCATCAACCTGGCCAAGTACGCAGGGCCTGAGAGCCGCTACTGCCCGGCCGGCGTCTACGAATTCGTGAAGAACGCCGACAACAGCGACCGCCTGCAGATCAACGCGCAGAACTGCGTGCACTGCAAGACGTGCGACATCAAGGACCCGACGCAGAACATCGTCTGGGTCACGCCGGAAGGTGGCGGCGGGCCGAATTACAGCGGCATGTGATGTTCTGAAGCGCGCAGGTTTTCCTGGCCACCCTCACCGGCGCGGAGGCGGCGCAAACCATCCGCGCCAAGGGCATGCAAGCGGTGCAGTGCAAAGACGTAGCAGCCATCAAACAGAACGGGGCCTCAGGGATTGCCGAGGTAGTCCCGCTTGCCGATCTCCACGCCGTTGTGGCGCAGGATGGCGTAGGTGGTGGTGACGTGGAAGTAGAAGTTGGGCACGGCGTGGCCCAGCATGAACTGCATGCCGGTGTAGCGGGTTTCCTTGTCGCCGCGCTTGATGACGATTTCCTTGTCTTCGGTGCCGTCGATCTGCGCGGGCTTGAAGCTCTGCAGGTAGGCGATGGTCTTGGCGATGCGGGCCTTGAGTTCGGGAATCGTCTTCTCCGTGTCTTCGTACACGGGGATGTCCACGCCGGCCAGGCGCGCGGCCAGGCCCTTGGCGGTGTCGGTGGCGATCATGATCTGGCGGGCCATGGGCAGCATGTCGGGGTAGAGGCGAAAACCCGTCAGCGCCAGCTCATCGAGCTTTTTCGCTTCCACATGGGCCTGGGTCTTGTCCAGGATGGCGCTGAGGTTGCCCAGGATATTGATGAAACGCGGCACGCTGGCCTGGTACATGGAAATGGTCATGAAAAACTCCGGAAGAAAGGGGTGGCCCGGATGGACCGTGAGGCAGCGGGCATCTTAGAGGCGGACCCGAGGCGCACGCGGCGTAGGGGCATTCCGGCACGTGCCGGGCCGTCAGAACACAGCGGGGCGCCATGGTCCCGCTGTGTCAACCTTCAGGGGCCACTGCGTTCAGCGGCCCCGGCCTGAGGGCCTATTTTTTCTGCTGGATGGCCTTGACCAGGGCCGCTGTCTGCTTGAGCGCCTGCTGCAGGTGCTCGTCCATCGCCTGCCGGGCAGCGCCCACGCCTTCGAGCACCAGTTCACGCACCAGCTTGTCGTTGCTGCGCTTGAGGACGGCCGCGAGTTTTTCGTCGTCTTCGGGCAGCTTGTGCGCGATGGCATTGACCACGGCGCCCAGGATGACACGGCGCAAATCCTGCAAGGGCAGCAGGGAGGGATCGGAGCGCTTGTCCTGCCCGGCGCCTTGTGGCGCCTGCTGACCTTTGAGCAACTGCGCCAGCGCGGGCGCGGCCTCGCTGGTGGTGAGCATGTCGTCCACCACGTCGGCCAGGGTGCCCGGCCCCCACTGGCGGTTGACGATCTCCTCGGCCAGCAGGCCGATGCGCATGAGCGGGTCCCAGGGGCAGGGGTGCGGCAACGGCAGGCGGAACTCCTGCATCTCGAAGTCGAAGCGCGCCAGCGTGGCGATGACGAAGGGCCAGCAGGTGCGGCGGCCGATGGGCGCGAGCCAGCGCACGGTGTTGAGGTAATAGGTCCGGATCTTCATGTACTCGGGCGTGGGCGTGCCCGCGGCGTACAGGCCGGTGCGCGGCAGGCCCGTGGTGGGGTCGCTGCCGGCGCCCGCGCCGTTGAGGTTGATGTTGACGAAGTGGTGCCAGGTGGCGTCGCACACCACACGGCCGACCCGGGCAGGGTCGCCGTCATAGGCCGAGATGGCGCCGAAGCAGCGCGGCCGCACCGGCGGCTTGAGGGTGTCCACGATGAAACGCCCGGCCGAGACCGACACGGCAGCGATCTGTGCCCCGACGCGCGCACCGCCGCTCACGGGTGCCGGCCACTCCTCGATGCCGGCAAAACTGCCGGCCACCGGCGCAGGCGCCAGGCATTCGCTCTCGTGCGGATGATCGGGCAGGTTGTCCACCGCGCCGGAGCTGTGGCGCAGCACGGGGTGCACGCTCCAGCTGCCGGCCACGTTGTCGGGGCCGCCGTTGGAGAAGAACACCGGGTAGATGCGCTGCGGTGTGGCGTCGGCCTGGTCGTTGAACTGTTTGACGCCGTCGGCCCCGGGGTCGATCACGGTGTCGTGCCGGCTGGGATTGACCATGGGGATGGTGGCCCAGTTGCGCATGCTGCGCACGCGCGGCAGGTTGCTGCCCATGCCCGCGCCTATGGTTTCGTGGTCGCCGGTGGCGAACACGCCGCCGCCAGCCGCCATGAACTGGGCGATCCTGGTCTGCTCCGCGGCGGTCAGCGGCGATGTGCTGAAACCGAAAAGCCAGATCTGGTCGTAGTTGGCCGCGGTGACGACGGGTGTGGCGGTGGCGAAGTTGTAGGCGCCGGCAATGGTCAGGTTCGGGCCGCTGCCGCTGCGGTGCGCGGTGGTGACGTTGTGCCCCGCCGCTCGGACGATGCCGACGAACTCCGACAGGCCGAAGCCGTCGGCGCCGAAGCTCAGGCTGCCGTCGGTGACCATCAGTATCTTCTGCGTACAGGGGTATCTGAAGATGATGTCGGCAAAGCGGTTTCCCGTGATGGAAATATCGATATCAGGCATGGTGATCTCCCTTGATGCTCGTGGCAGGAACAGAGCAGGCAGGCCAGCCCACGAGTGCAAGGCCACCCAACGAGAACCTGAGTCATGAGGGTTTGCATCAGGGTGGCACCGCTGCGCAGCGATGCCACCTTGCAGAGCGCCAGCAGGCTGTTGCTGCTGGCGGCTCCTGCCCACTTGGCAGCCTGTCCGCGGAAACCCGCCGGAGCCCCTCTGCTTCCGACGGTCAACAGGCCATGGAGTGGATGGTAGTGAAGCGGCGGCCCTTGTCCATCCCACAAACTGGGGAGCGGAGCCGCCAGGAAAACCGGGGGTGATGTCAGCGCGGAGGTTCGCGCAGGGCCAGGTTGAGCTGGTCCACCACGGCGGACCAGTCCGCGTCGGCCTGAAGATGCTCGCGCAGCAGCGCGGCCTGCGCGGGCGTCCAGAAGCCGGCGTCTTCCAGCCGGGTGGCGGGGTTCAGGGGCGTATGGCTCTGGATGAAGGCGGCGATGCCTTTCACATCGCTGGGCAGACCCAGCTGCTCGAACAGCTCGCAGAACTGGTGGTAATGGGGTGACATGGTGGGCTTCCTTTCCGGCCGCGCCCGTCCGGGACGGCGGCACTGGCTGTATTGAACCCGCATATTGCGCTTCACACAATGGCGGGTGTGTAATGACCCACCGCCCCAAGGGAGCCTCACCGTGCCCGCCTCCGCCCCCACGCCCGCCACGCGCACCGAACACGACAGCTTCGGCCCCATCGAGGTGCCCGCCGAGCGGCTCTGGGGCGCGCAGACCCAGCGCTCGCTGGCCTTCTTCGCCATCTCCAGCGAGTACATGCCGCAGGAGATCATGCAGGCGCTGGCCATGGTCAAGCTGGCCTGCGCGCGCGTGAACCTGGCGCTGGGGCTGCTGCCCGCGGACAAGGCCCTCGCCATCGGCACCGCGGCCGAAGAGGTGCTGGACGGCCGGCACGAGGCCGAGTTCCCGCTCTCGGTCTGGCAGACGGGCTCGGGCACGCAGAGCAATATGAACATGAACGAGGTGCTGGCCAACCGCGCCTCGGAGCTCATGGGCGGTGCGCGCGGCAGCGGCCGTCTGGTGCACCCCAATGACGACGTGAACCTGGGCCAGTCCTCCAACGACGTGTTTCCCACGGCCATGCACCTGGCGGCGGTCCAGGGCATGGCGCAGGCGCTGCTGCCGGCGCTGGCGCGCCTGCGCGCCACGCTGGACGCCAAGCGCGCGGCCTTTGCCGGCATCGTGAAGATCGGCCGCACCCACCTGCAGGACGCCACACCGCTGACCCTGGGCGACGAGTTCTCGGGCTATGCGGCACAGCTGGACCATGCCGACAGGGTGATCCACGCCAGCCTGGCCTCGCTCTACCCCCTGGCCATCGGCGGCACCGCCGTGGGCACGGGCCTGAACACGCACCCCGAGTTCGGCGAGCGCGTGGCGGCCGAGCTGGCGCGCACGTCCCGGCTGCCCTTTGTGAGCGCCCCCAACAAGTTCGCGGCCCTGGCCGCACACGATGCGCTGGTGGCGGCGCACGGCGCGCTCAAGACACTGGCGGTGGCGCTGATGAAGATCGCCAACGACGTGCGCTGGCTGGCTTCGGGCCCGCGCTCGGGCCTGGGCGAGATCAGCATCCCCGAGAACGAGCCGGGCAGTTCCATCATGCCGGGCAAGGTGAACCCCACCCAGTGCGAGGCGCTCACCATGCTGTGCTGCCAGGTCATGGGCAATGACGTGGCCGTCACCCTGGGCGGTGCTTCGGGGAATTTCGAGCTCAACGTCTACAAGCCGCTGATCGCGCACAACCTGCAGCAGAGCATCCGCCTGCTGGCCGACGGCATGGCCAGGTTCGACGCGTTTTGCGTGCGCGGCATCGAGGCCCGGCGCGAACGCATCCAGGAGCTGCTGGACCGTTCATTGATGCTGGTGACGGCGCTGGCCCCGCACATAGGCTACGACCGCGCCGCGCAGATCGCCAAGCGCGCGCACCAGGACGGCGGCACCCTGCGCGAGGCGGCGCTGGCCCTGGGCCATGTGAGCGCGGCGGACTTCGACCGCTGGGTGCGGGCCGAAGACATGGTGCGGCCGCGCGGCTGAATGCCCTGACACCTTCAGGGCCATCGGCCAGATCGCCGTGCAGCTGCCCGGGCTGATTCGCATGGCACGGCGCGCAGCAGCGCCCGCCCCCTCAGTTCGCCAACATGAACCCCGCAAAAAAGTCCGCCAGCGCCTGGTGCGCGTCCAGCGGCAGCACCAGGGCGATGTACTGGTCCGGCCGCACCACGACCAGCGCACCCTGCTCGCGGTTCACGCCGCGCAGGTCGTAGATGTCCTCGCCCCTGGGGTCGGGGCTGAAGACCTTTTCGTAGTCGCGCAGGCCGTAGCGGCCTTTTTGCGGCAGCAGGATGGCCGGCAGCTGCTCGATGGCGATCTCGGTGTGGCGCTGCTGGAAGACCGCGCGCAGGTCGAACACGGCGTCCGGGTCCTGGCCCGGGCGGGTGAATTGGCGCACCGGCGAATCAGGCGACTCCTGCAGGAACCTGCACAGGCCCAGCAGACCGCCCTTCGGCTTGGACAGATCCTGCCCGCCGGCAAAGGCATACAGGCGCCAGCGGCCGTCGGCCTTGTGCGCGTGGCCCAGGTGAAAGGGCCGGGCGTCGCTCACGCGCAGCACCGGCGCCGAGTGGAACCGCGTGCCCGCCTCGAAGCCGGCGGCCAGGGCCTGGTGCCTGGCGTCGCCGCAGATCAGCGAAGGCTTGTACTGCACGCCCATGCCGGCCGTGAAGCGCAGGTGCCGCTCGAAATACTTCTGCATGGCCTTGGGGTCCACGCCGCCCCGGCCGCCCTTCCCACCATCGGTCGCCGGTTTGTCGCTGATGATCTTGGCCCACTCGCGGTCGAAATCGATCAGCATCTGCCCCATCTCCTGCCGCTCCGCGCTGTAGCTGTGCAGCAGCGAAGGCGGGCTCAAGCCCCGCAGCACGGCCGCCAGCTTCCAGCCCAGGTTGAAGCTGTCCTGCATGGAGAAGTTCATGCCCTGGCCCGCCTTGGGGCTGTGGGTGTGGCAGGCGTCGCCCGCGATGAAAACGTGCGGCAGGCGGCTGCCCATCTGCTCGGTGGGCACATCGTCGTACTTGTCGCAGATGCGGTGGCCGATCTCGTACACCGACCACCAGGCCACCTCTTTCACGTCCAGCTTGTAGGGATGGAAGATACGCTGCGCCGCGGCGATGAGCTGATCCGCCGTGATCCTGCGCTGGGCCACGCGCTCGTCCTCGCCCAGCTTGTCCATCTCCACATAGAGGCGCACCAGGTGGCCGCCCTCGCGCGGGATGATGATGATGTTGCCGCCATGGGACGACTGGATGGCCACCTTGTGGCGGATGTCCGGGAAATCCGTCAGCGGCAGGATGTCCATCACCCCCCAGGCCTGGTTGGCGGCGTCGCCCACCAGCTCGCGGCCGATGGACTTGCGCACCGCACTGCGCGCGCCGTCGCAACCCACCACATAACGCGCCCGCACCGTCTCCACCTGGCCCGCGTGGGCGGCGTCCGTGCGCTCCAGCGTCACCGTCACCGGGTAGTCCCCGCCCCGCCCATCCTGCTTTTCACTCACCTTCACGTCCAGCAGCTTGCGCGCGTAATGCGGCTCCAGCCGGCTGGGTGACTTGCGCATGAAGTCCAGGTAAAAGTCGTGCACGCGCGCCTGGTTCAACACCACGTGCGGAAACTCCGACAAGCCGTCCTCCGTGTCCTGGACCCGGCCATGGCGCACGATGTTCGCAGGCTGCTGCTCGTCCGGCTTCCAGAAGGTCACCTCGTTGATCCAGCAGGCCTCTTGGAGCACACGCTCCACAAAGTCGAAGGCCTGGAACATCTCCATGGTGCGGCAGGCAATGCCGTCGGCCTGACCCAGGTGCAGGGGCCCCTCCTTCTGCTCCACGATGGCCGTGCGGATGCCCGCAAAGGCTGACAGTTGCGCCGCCAGCGTCAAGCCTGCCGGCCCGCAACCCACGATGAGCACGTCGACCTCCGTGGGCGCCGCCTCTCCGTGCGGATGCGCCTGGGCGTATGCGGA
>JAGWTL010000043.1 GCA_028869035.1 Burkholderiales bacterium
CGCACCATGCCCGAGCGCGCCACTTCGGCGGCGGCGCGGTGCGTGATGTCTTCGCCCTGGTAGAGGATCTGGCCCGAGGTAGGGGGGAGGAACTTGGTCAGCAGGTTGAAGACGGTGGTCTTGCCTGCACCGTTGGGGCCGATCAGCGCATGGATGGAGCCGCGCCGGACCTGGAGGTTCACGTGGTCCACTGCGACGAAGCCCTTGAACTCCCGGGTGAGTTCGCGCGTTTCGAGAATGATGTCTGCACTCATGCCATTGGGCCCGTGGCCCGGTCTCCATTTGTCGTTCGCATCGTGACCCGAAGGCCCCGATCATCGTTGCACAAATGAATGGTAGTACGGGCCGGCGCAAGGGGGCATGAGTGTTTCCCCTCGCCCTGGCGTTCGGTTGCTGGTCACGCGGTTTTGAACGATGAAAACTCAGTAGAACCACTTACGGAGCTGTTCCGTATTGAGACAGCTCCGTCGCGGATCAGACCAGCAGGGCGTTGACGCGCCTGACGTAGGCCGCCGGGTTGTCGGGCAGCCCGCCTTCGGCCAGCAGGGCCTGGTCGAAGAGGATGTGGGCCAGGTCGTGGAAGTGCACCGAGCCGTCGAGCTTTTTGACCAGTGAATGCTCGGGGTTCACTTCGAGCACGGGCTTGCTGTCCGGCGCCTTCTGGCCGGCCTGCTTGAGCAGGCGGGCGAGCTGGTTGCTCATGTCGCCTTCTTTCACCACCAGGCAGGCCGGTGAATCGACCAGACGGGTGGTGACGCGCACGTCTTCGGCCTTGTCCTTCAGCGCTTCCTTGAGTTTGGCCAGCACGGGCTTGAAGGCCTCGGCGGCTTCTTCGGCGGCCTTCTTCTCGGCCTCGTCCTGCAGCTGCCCCAAGTCCACCGCGCCCTTGGCCACGCTTTGCAGGGGCGTGCCGTCGAATTCGGGCAGGTGGCTCAGGGCCCACTCGTCCACGCGCTCGCTCATGAGCAGCACCTCGATGCCCTTCTTCTTGAAGACTTCAAGCTGCGGGCTGTTCTTGGCGGCGGCGAGCGTATCCGCAGTGATGTAGTAGATGGCCCCCTGGCCTTCCTTCATGCGGGCCTTGTAGTCGGCCAGGGAGGTCAATCCACCCGTTCGCACCGAGCTTGTCGAAGTGTCTGTGCCGGCTTCGACGGGCTCAGCCTGAACGGAATACGTGCTGGAAAAACGCAGCAGCTTGGCCAGGCGCTCGCGGTTGGCGAAGTCTTCGCCCAGGCCTTCTTTCAGCACGCCGCCGAACTCGGCGTAGAAGGCGCTGTATTTGCCGGCATTGGCCTTGTCTTCCTCGCTGGCGTCGGCGGCGGGCACATCCTGTTTGGCCAGGGCCTCGAGCAGGCTCAGCACGCGCTTGGTGTTGCCGTCGCGGATGGCGCGCACGTCGCGGCTTTCCTGCAGCAGTTCGCGGCTCACGTTGAGCGGCAGGTCGGCGCTGTCCACCACGCCTTTGACGAAACGCAGGTAGCTGGGCAGCAGGGCTTCGGCCTCGTCCATGATGAAGACGCGCTTCACATACAGCTTGAGCCCGCCCTTCTTGTCGCGGTTCCACAGGTCGTAGGGTGCCTTGGCCGGCACAAAGAGCAGTTGCGTGTATTCGGTGCTGCCTTCCACGCGGTTGTGGCTCCAGGCCAGCGGGGGCTCAAAGTCGTGGCTGATGGCCTGGTAGAAGCTTTCGTACTCTTCTTTGGTGATGTCCTTCTTGGGGCGGCTCCACAGGGCGCTGGCCTTGTTGACGGTTTCCCACTCGTCGGTGGTGACCATCTCGCCGGGCTGGCCGTTTTCGCCTTCCTTCCATTCCTCCTTGCGCATCTGGATGGGCAGGGCAATGTGGTCGGAGTACTTGGCGATGATGCTTTTGAGCTTCCAGCTGCCCAGGTAGTCGCCCGCGTCCTCGCGCAGGTGCAGGATGACGCTGGTGCCGCGCTCAGGCTTGGTGATGGCCTCGACCTCGAAGTCACCGCTGCCACCGCTGATCCAGCGCACGGCATCGATGGCCTTCAGGCCGGCGCGACGCGATTCCACGGTGATCTTGTCGGCCACGATGAAGCCCGAATAGAAACCCACGCCGAACTGGCCGATCAGCTGGCCCTGTTCCTTGGCGTCGGCCTGCTTCTCGGCGCCCAGGCGGCTCATGAAGTCCTTGGTGCCGCTCTTGGCGATGGTGCCCAGGTGGTCGATGGCTTCCTGCGCGCTCATGCCGATGCCGTTGTCCGTGATGGTCAGGGTCTTGGCCGTCTTGTCGAAGCTGATGCGCACACGCAGTTCGGGCGCGTCTTCGTACAGGCCAGCGTTGTTCAAGGCTTCGTAGCGCAGCTTGTCGCAGGCGTCCGAGGCGTTGGAGACCAGCTCGCGCACAAAGATCTCCTTGTTGGAGTACAGCGAGTGGGTGACGAGGTGCAGCAGTTGCGCGACTTCGGCCTGGAAGGAATGGGTTTGTTTGCTCATGGGATCAGACAGCGGTACAAAACAGGAGGCCCGGGCGGGCCGGCGAGAACGGGAATTATGGGCGGGAGCCCGGGGTTTCAAGGCCCTGGAGGCGGGCTCAGAATTTTTCGTGCGGCGCCAGGTAGCGCCACTGGCCCACAGGCAATTGGCCCAGCATGACCCGGCCGATGCGCACGCGCTTGAGGCCCACGACCTTGAGCCCGACCAGTTCGCACATGCGGCGGATCTGGCGCTTCTTGCCTTCGGTCAGCACAAAACGCAGCTGCTCGGGGTTCTCCCAGTCCACCTTGGCGGGCTTGAGGGCCTGGCCGTCCAGGCTCAGGCCGTGGCGCAATTTGGCCAGCATGGCGCTCGGGAAAACGGCCTGCACATGGGTGGAGACGGGGTCGTCGTCGTCGATGCGGGTGAGCTGGGTGGGCGCAGCGGCGGCGGCCGGCGTGCCGAGGTAGACCACACGCACCAGGTATTCCTTTTCCATCACCGAGTCTTCGCCGATCAGCTGGCGCGCCACGCGGCCGTCCTGCGTGAGCACGAGCAGGCCGGTGGAGTCGATGTCCAGGCGGCCCGAGGGGGCCAGGCCGCGCAGCTGTGCGCCATTGAAGCGCAGGGGCGCGCGGTCCTCGCGCCAGCGGTTTTGCGGCTGCACCAGCACCACGGCGGGTTCGTGCCCGTCCTCGGCCTGGCCGCTGACGTAGCCTATGGGTTTGTTGAGCAGGATGGTGACCTGCGCGGCCTGCTGGTTCTGGGCCTGCTTGTCGACCTCGATGCGGTCGCCGGGCGTGACCTGCTGGCCCATCTCGGCCACCTGCCCATTGACCTTGACCCAGCCGTTCTCGACCCAGGCGTCGGCCTCGCGGCGCGAGCACAGGCCAAGCTCGGCCATGCGCTTGTTGATGCGGCTGGTGGCGGCTGCGCCGCCGGCTTGGGGCGCTGGCGCGCCTTCGGGGCGCGGGGCGCGGCGCAGGGTGGGCGCGGCGGGATTGGCTGGCGTGTCTTTCATCGGAAACCGATTGTAGGTTCCTCGCCTTGCGGTTCGCCCATGCGGGGCTTCGACAGCCCGAACGGCTCCCTGTCAACGGAGGTTGGCCAGAAAGTGGGCCAGATCGTCCAGGTGCTGGTTGTTCAGGCCGTGCAGCGCATTGTTCATGACCGTGTCGCGCCCGGGGCCGGGCTTGTCCCGGTATTCCTCCATGACGGCGCGCAGGAAGCTTTCGTGCTGGCCGGCCAGGCGCGGCATCTGTTCGCGGCCCTTGTAATCCGGGAGGTGGCAGGTGCCGCACAGCATGCTGTGCGCCAGCACCTTGCCGCGTTCGAAACGCGCGGTGTCCACCGGGCCGGCCAAGGGCACGGGCACTTGTTCCGAAAAGTATTTGGCCAGCAGGATCAGGTCGCTGTCCTTGAGACCGTCGAGCACGCCCTTCATGGCGGGGATGTCACGCAGGCCTTCGCGGATCAGCACCAGCTGGTTCTCTACAAAGATCCTGGGTTGCCCGGCCAGCGAGGGGATTTGCGGAATCTGCGAATTACCCTGCGGGCCATGGCAGGCCGCGCAGAGTTCGAGCCGGGGCGGCTGGGCCTGGGTCTGTGCGGCGGCCGGGCCCAGCAGCAGGGTCAGGGTGGGAAGGAGTGTGCAAATGAAGCGCATGGGTCGGTAGTGTGTAGCGATGGCCGGAAAAAAGCAGGGCCGCTGTTGCCAGGGGCCCTGCCTGCCGGGAATCAGACCAGGGCTTACTTCTTGGCGCTGTACGAGATGCGGTAGATCGCACCCAGTTGCTCGTCGGAGAGCAGCAGGGAGCCATCGGGCATCTGCAGGAAGTAGGTCGGGCGGCCCCAGAAGGTGTTGGCGGCCGGGTCGGCAAAACCGGTGATGAAGGGCGTCATCACGGGGTTGCGGCCCTTGGCGTCGGCGCGCACGGTCACGACGTCATAACCCATCTTGGTGGTGCGGTTCCAGGAGCCCTTGCGCGCGATGAAGGCCACGTTCTTGTACTGGGGCGGGAACATCTTGCCGGTGTAGAACTGCAAGCCCATGTTGGCGGCGTGCGGACCCATGGTGCGCACCGGCAGGGTCACGCCCTGGCAGGCGTCGGCCTTCTTGATGTCCGGGTCGGCGACGCCGTTGGCGTGGCAGTAGGGGAAGCCGAAGAACTCGCCCTTCTTGCTCAGGCGGTTGAGCTCGTCCTCGGGGCCGTCGTCGCCCAGCCAGTCGCGGCCGTGGTCAGTGAACCAGAGTTCCTTGGTGACGGGGTGCCAGTCGAAGCCCTGGGTGTTGCGCACGCCGGTGGCGATGACTTCCATGCCCGTGCCGTCAGGGTTGTAGCGGCGGATCTGGGCGTATTCACCCGTGGGCGGCACGCAGATATTGCAAGGCGCGCCAAAAGGCACGTAGAGCTTGCCGTCCGGGCCGAAGCGCAGATACTTCCAATTGTGGTGCTGCTCGGGCGGCAGCTTGAAGGCTGCCGTCATGTCCACCGGAACCACGCCCGGGTTCTTCTCGATGCCGTCATATCGCAGCACCTTGTCGATGGCCATCACATAGAGGCTGCCCTTGTGCATGGCCACGGCCGGCTGGTTGAGCTTGTCGACCACCACGCGGCTGGTGCGCTCCTTGCCCTTGTCGGTGATTTCGTAGACACGGCCCAGGCCGCGCGTGCCGGCGTAGATCTTGCCGCTGGCGCCGCGCGACATGGCGCGGATGCCGGGCGTGCCGGCGGACCAGACCTCGATCTTGAAGCCCGGCGGCAGCTTGAGCTTGTCCAGCGGGATGTCGGAGGCGGGTGTCACGGTGTTCTTGCCGGCCACCGGGGCCAGCCTGGAGTCGGCCATGCTGGCCGGGCGGCCCTGCTGCCAGGCGGGGGCGGTGGCCTGGGGCGTCGGCGCCGCTATCGGGGCCGGGGCCGGCGCGGGTGCTGCGGCCGGCTGGGCGGCCGAGACCTGTGGCGCGGGGGGCGTTGCGGCCTGCGTTGCGGGCGGCTCGGGCGTGGCGCAAGCGCTCAGCAGGCCGGCCAGCAGCGCGCCTGCGAGGGTGGTGTATCGGGTCATGGGGAGGGTCTCCGTGGAAAAGCTATGGTTGTTGTGCATCGACCATCTGAAATACTATGCCGCCCCCCGGGTGCATCGCCTAGGGTTTTCACCCGGGCTTCATGCAGTCAAGGCACTAAGCGATATAAGCAGGATTGATGAGCGGTCGCCTGGTCTGTCACTCTCTGCGACAGAGTGACTCAAATCGCGACATATCGCGCGACCTGCACGCGCGCAACAACCTGACAGAGCACGTGGTTTGCTGCGCTGCGGCTTGCAGACGGTCGACGGCCTCGGCTTAATGCAATGCACGAAGCGCCGGTCGGCGCGTCGTGCAACAGCAAAAACATCAAGAGGAGCAAGCCATGATCGGAAACAAGCTGGGCGTCGCCCTGCTGGCAGCGGGATTTGTTGTCACGGCAGGTGCGCAGTCGGGCAAGGACAACCTGTCCACCCTCAAGCAGATGAAGGTCGCGACGACCGACCTCAACATTCCACCGGTGCCGCAGGACGGGCGCAACGCGGAGGCGATCCGCGCCAACCTCAAGAGCGTGAAGCTGCCGCCGGGTTTCAAGATCGAGCTCTATGCCGTGGTGCCCGACGCGCGCCACATGGCGGTGGCGCCGTCGACCAATATGCTGTTCGTGGGCACGCGCAAGACCAAGGTCTGGGCCGTGACCGACCGCAACGGTGACGGTACGGCCGACGAGGTGAAAGCCTTTGCGCCTTCGCTGAACTTCAAGGTGCCCAATGGCGTGTGCTGGACCAAGGACGGCTTCCTGATCGTCGTGGAGCACAACCGCGTGCTCAACTTCCCCGCGGCCGAGTTCTTCTACGAGGGCCCGGACGTGGCGGTAATCGAGGTGGTGCCGCAAGGCAAGCTGATCCCAGAAGACGAGGAGTCCTACAACCATGGCGCGCGCACCTGCCGCGTCAGTGACGACGGCAAGCTCTACATCACCCTGGGCCAGCCCTACAACGTGCAGCCGGCGGGCAAGGTGGCGCTGTACGAGAAGCTGGGCATCGGCGGCATGATCCGGCTCGACCCCTTCGACGGCTCCAAGCGCGAGGTGGTGGCCAAGGGTGTGCGTAACTCGGTGGGCATGGACATCAACCCGCGCGACAAGACCGTCTGGTTCACCGACAACCAGACCGACGGCATGGGCGACGGGATCCCGCCGGGTGAGCTCAACCGTATCACCAAGGCCGGGGGCGAGCACTTCGGCTATCCGTTCATCCACGGCAACAATGTGGCGATCGCGGGTACGGCGGCTGCGCCGGACCTCAAGGACATGAAGGCGCCGGCGGTCTGGACCAAGCCGCAGGTGGAGTTCCCGGCGCACCAGGCGCAGCTGGGAATGACTTTCTATAACGGCAAGATGTTCCCGGCCCGTTACCAGGGCGGCGTGTTCGTGGCCGCGCACGGTTCATGGAACCGCACCCAGCCCAGCGGCGCGCTGATCAACTTTGTGCCCATCAAGGCCGACGGCACGGCGGGCGCCTCCGAAGTGTTTGCCGAGGGCTGGCTGGACGCCAACGGGGTCTACAAGGGCCGCCCGGTGGACGTGGCGCCCATGAAGGACGGCTCCCTGCTGATCTCTGACGATTACGTGGGCGCGATCTACCGCGTGACCTACAGCAACTGAGCTTTGCACCCGAGCGCGGCGCGGCCAGGCCGTGCCGCGTCCTGAACAAGACGGAGATCGTTGCGGTCTCCGTTTTTCTGAGTGAAGGGATTCCGAATGAAAAGCATCCTCGTGGGGGGGCTGTTGTTGTGGGTTGCCTCCGTCGCCTGTGCCGATGCCGCCGCCGGCAAGGTGCGCGCGGCCACGGCTTGCGCGGTCTGCCATGGTCCGCTGGGCCTGTCCCTGCAGCCCAATGTGCCGCACCTGGCCGGCCAGCCGCAGTTCTACCTGGTGGAGCAGCTGCGCAACTACCGCAGCGGCAAGCGCCAGCATGAGGTGATGTCGGTCATCGCCAAGCCCCTGAGCGACCAGGAGATCGAAGACGTGTCGCAGTGGTACGCCTCGCTGCAGGTTCAGGTCGAGGAGAAGTGAGTCGGCAGGCTGGCGTGCGCGGGATAATGCCTATGGAGGTGAAGTCCTAAATGCTGGAATCCTTCAAGTCATGGGCCGGGCGCATCAAGCGCGATGCGGTTATGTTGTGGTTCGCGCGCAAGCATCCGGGCACGCCGCTGCTGGTCAAGGCACTGAGCGCCGCGGCGGTGGCCTACGTGCTCAGCCCGATCGACCTGATCCCGGACTTCATTCCCGTGCTGGGTTATCTGGACGAGGTGATCCTGGTGCCGGTGTTCATCTGGTGCATCGTGCGCCTGCTGCCCGAGCCCGTGGTGCAGGCGTGCCGCGAGCAGGCGGATGCGTGGCTGCGCGAGCAGCACGCCAGGCCCGTCAGTTATGTCGGCGCGGCGTTCGTCGTGGCCGTCTGGATCCTCGCCGGCTACTGGATCTGGCGTGCTTTCTTCGATTATTGATGTTTTCTTTATTCATGACACCTGCCGTTCAGGCTGAGCCTGTCGAAGCCCTTCGACAGGCTCAGGGCGAGCGGATGTGAGGTGCTTGTCATGATTTATGAAAGCCTCAATAGGGCCTGTTCACACTAATTTCTCAGGATGCGTTGTGGATCAAAAAAGTCATGCGGTAGGCGCGTGGACGCCGCCGGGGTCATCTCCGGCCACAGTCCGCGCAGAACCCCGCATGGCTTTTTTGGTCGCAACCTGCAGGGAACGGGGTGCAAACGGCGCCACTCGTTGTTGCACTCCTCGCCCAGGCGGCCAGCCTGGGTGTCGTCGCGCGCCTAGATTGTCGCCGCTTGCACCCCGTTCGCACCTGAGAAATTAGTGTGAACAGGCCCTAGGCATCCGGCGTGCCGACGTCGATCACGCCATGGCGCACTGCCAGCAGCGTGATCTCGGCCTGATTGCTCAGCCCTAGCTTCTGCTTGATGTTGTAGAGGTGCGTGCCCACGGTGGAGGGTGAGAGCCTGAGCGTTTCCGAGATGCGCGCCACCGACAGGCCGCGCGCGAGTTGCACGAACACCTCGAACTCCCGCGCTGACAGCTTCTCCATCGGCCCACCCTCGCCGCTGAGGCCCTGTACGGCCATGCGCTGGGCGATCTGCGCGTCCAGATAGCGCGATCCGCGCGCCGTTGCGCGGATCGCGTCAATCAGTACCTCGGGGGCGCTGCGCTTGGACAGATAGCCCAGTGCGCCGGCCTGCAGCGCGCGCCGGGGGTGGCTGCTGTCTTCGTGTGCCGACAGCGCCAGCACACGAGCGTGCGCATCGCGCGCCAACAGCCGCTTGATGGCCTCGATGCCGCCCATGCCGGCCATGGCGATGTCCATCACCACCACGTCCGGCCGCGCGGACTCGTACATCCGGCAGGCGGCCTCGCCGCTGTCGGCTTCCGCCACGACCTCGATATCCGCGCAAACCTGTAGCAGCAGCTTGAATCCGGTCCGCACCACTGCATGGTCGTCCACCAGCATCACTTTCACGAGTCTTTCCTCTCGTTGTCCTGTCGCGCGCCGGGCAGATGGGCATGCACGCGCACGCCGCAAGGCCGCGCCGGCTCGATCACGAAGCTGCCGCCCAGCGCCTGCGCGCGCTCGCGCATGCCCGGCACGCCGTAATGCCCGCGCGCTTCGAGCTCGACCGATTGCCCCTGCCCATTGTCGGCAACTTCCAGCGTGAGGCCCGTGGCATCGGCCCGCAGTGCGACGTCAATGCGGCTGGCCCCAGCATGGCGCAAGGCATTGGTCACTGCTTCCTGCGCGATACGGTACACGGCCGTGGCGTGCATGTCGTCCAAAGTGGGCAAGGGTCCGCTGATGGCCAGATTGATCGTGACCCGTGGGTGGCGCAGGCGCCAGTCGCCCAGCAGGTCGCGCAGAGCGTCTTCCAGGCCGAAGCGGTCCAGCGCCAGCGGGCGCAGCCGCGCAATAAGGCGGTGCACGCCATCGTAGAGCTGGTCGGCGCAAGCGGCCACCAGTCGGGCCGACTGCTCGGTCTGGGCGTCCTGTCCCGCCGCGCGCTGGGCGATGGCCAGGCCGATGCTCTTGATGGCCGTGACCTGCTGGCCCAGCTCGTCGTGTAGTTCGCGCGCGATGGCGCCGCGCTCCTGCTCGATGCGCTCATGGATGAGCCGGGTCAGCTCACGGTTCTCGGCCAGGGCCTGCGTGGCCTCGCGTGCCTGGCGCCGGGCCTCCACGCTGTCCTGCACCGACTGGGCCATGCTGTTGAAGGCGTGGCCGATGAGCCGCCCCTCGCTGCCGGGCAGATCGGGCAGCCGCGTGTCCCAGGCGCCCTGCTCCATGCGGCGCAGGCCCCGGGCCGCCAAGTGCAGGGGCCGCATGGCGCGGCCGACCAGGTAATACACCAGCGCGTTGCCCAGCAGAAAGCCGGCCAGCACCATCCACAGCATGGGGCGCAGGTCGTCCCAGCCGTCCAACGCGGCGCGCGACGGGTCGGCGTGCAGCAAGATGCGTCCGCTGGGCAGCGTGATCTCCTTGGGCGTCAAAGGGGGCGAGACGATGCGCGCATACCACTGAGGCGCCTCGCGCCCGGCCTTGTAGGTGGATGGTGGCGAGCGGTAGATCAATCGCCCCTTGTCGTCGTACAGCTCCACCTCGTTGGCGCGGATACGACCCACGCGCGAAAGAAAGGCGGCCATGGCCTGCACGCCGCCCTGGCCATAAACCCAGTCCACGCGCGAGATCAGCTGCGAGGCCACCACGTTGGCGCCTCCCACCTCCTCCCGCACGCCGCGCCGCGTGTTGTCGATCTGCAAGCCGATCAGCAGCGAGGACAGCAGGCCAAGCAGCACGGTGATGATGAGGTTGACTTGCAGGCGCAGGCTCATCGCTCGGGTCCCATCAGGTCGCGCACGGCCTCGCCCAGCGCGTGCACCATCGCCGGCGCGTAGGGGGTGTGGCCGCAACCTGGCACCCAGCGCAGCCGGCTGAGCGGCAGCGCCGCGTGCAGCGCGCGCGCGGCCTGTGGCAGGCAGATGGCGTCGTCGTCGCCATGCACCAGGATGGCAGGCACGGCGCCCAGCGTGGCCGCGCGCGTCAGCAGCGGCGAGGCCCCCCAGAAGCAGCCGTTGACCAGATAGTGGCTTTGCAAGCGGTACTTATGTACCAGCGCCAAGGCGCCGGCGGCGTCGGGTGCGGGTGGGGTGGGCTCGCCCGACAGGGTCGCCTCCCAGGCCTGCCAGGCGCGCGCGTAGGGCAGGGCGCTGGCCACGTTCTGTTGCAGGCCGACGTGCAGCCAGCGCAGCGGGTCCTTCCTCGCCTCTAGGGGTGCCTGCCGCAGCAAGGTCTCCCAGGCTTGCGGCTGGCACTGCCTCGCGCCCCTGAAGAACCAGTCCACGTCGCTGACGCGCCCCAGGAACACCGAGCGCAGGACGAGCCCGCTGCATGCCGCCGGAAGCGCCGCGGCATAGGCCAGCGCCAGACCGGCGCCCCAGGAGCCGCCGACCACGAGCCAGTGATCGATTCCGAAATGCGTGCGCAGGCGCTCGATGTCGGCCACCAGGTGCGTACTGGTATTGGCCTGCACGCTGCCCTGCGGCTGGCTGCGGCCACAGCCGCGCTGGTCGAACAGCAGTATGCGGCAATGCTCCGGATTGAACAGGCGGCGGTGAAGGTGTGAGCACCCGCTACCAGGCCCCCCATGAAGAAACAATACCGGGTACCCATCCGGCCGGCCGCACTGCTCAAAATGGATGCGATGGCCGTCGCCCACGTTGAGCCAGCCCGCGTCGAAAGGCTCGATGGCCGGGTAGAGCGCCTGATCGTGCACGGCATCATCCATGTCGGCATGTTAGCGGGATACCGCTCATGAAAATCATGAGGCTGCATTCCTGCTTTCAGCGATGCCCGGAACGCGCCGGCACGGGCACACTGAAACACGCGTCGCCGGGTTCTTCGGCGATGCGGTCCGCGTCTTGCGGATTTCAACCAGCTAGATTAAGGAGAAACTGAAATGAAATGGGAAAAACCCGCTGCCTGCGACATGCGTTTCGGCTTTGAGATCACGATGTACATCGCGACCCGCTGACGCCGGCCAGCCCGCCGGGAGATTTTCCGGCGGGCTGCTTCCCTTCCCATTTTTCGCGTATCTTCCGGTTTGAAAATCCATATCCTCGGTTCCTCTGCGGGGGGCGGCTTCCCGCAGTGGAACTGCAATTGCCCCAATTGCGCCGGCTGGCGCGCCGGCAGTCCGCGTTACCGGGCGCGCACCCAGTCCTCCATCGCGGTCAGCGCCGATGGCGCCAACTGGCTGTTGTTCAACGCCTCGCCCGACATCCTGCAGCAGCTGCGCGAATTTCCCGCACTGCAACCGGCGCGCAGCCTGCGCGACACGGCCATCCGGGCCATCTTCCTGATCGATGCGCAGATCGACCACACCACGGGCCTGTACATGCTGCGCGAACATAGCCAGCCGCTGCAACTCTGGTGCCACGCGCTGGTGCGCGACGACCTCACGCACGGCAACCCGCTGTTCAACCTGCTGGGTCACTACTGCGGCGTGAACTGGCACGACGTGCCGCTGGCTGGCGCTGGCTTTACCATCCCAGGCCTACCCGGCCTGCATCTGAACGCCTTGCCGCTCATCAGCAACGCGCCACCCTACTCACCGCATCGCGACCGCCCGCAGCCGGGCGACAACGTCGGCATGACGCTGACCGACGAGCGCAGCGGCAAAAGACTTTTCTACGCACCGGGCCTGGGTCAGATGGAGCCGCAGGTGTGGGTCGCCATGCAGGCCACCGACTGCGTGCTGGTCGACGGCACGCTGTGGACCGACGACGAAATGATCACGCTCGGCGCCTCGAAAAAGACTTCACGCGCCATGGGCCACCTGCCGCAAAGCGGTCCGGGTGGCATGCTCGAGTGGCTGGACCAACTGCCGCGGAGCACGCGCAAGGTGCTCATCCACATCAACAACACCAACCCCATCCTCGATGAAGAGAGCCCGCAGCGCCGGGAGCTGACGCGCCGCGGCATCGAGGTTTCCTACGACGGCATGGAGATCGAACTGTGAGCCAACCACCACCGGAACCCTGGAGCAAGGAAGAATTCGAGGAGAAGCTGCACGCCAGGAGCAGCGGCTACCACATCCATCATCCCTTCCACGTGATGATGGCCGAGGGCAAGCTCACGAAAAAGCAGTTGCAGGGCTGGGTGGCCAACCGCTTCTACTACCAGATCAGCATCCCGGTGAAGGATGCGGCCATCCTGTCCAACTGCGAAGACCGCGAAATTCGCCGCGAATGGATCCAGCGCATCCTGGACCACGACGGCTATAACATCGGTGGCGTCAATGAGCCAGGCGGTATCGAGGCCTGGATCCGTCTGGGCGAGGCCGTGGGTCTGACGCGCGACGACGTGACCTCGCTGCGCCACGTGGCGCCGGCCTCGCGCTTTGCGGTGGACGCCTATGTCAATTTCGCGCGCCGCCAGCCCTGGCAGGAAGCCGTGGCCTCCAGCCTTACCGAGCTGTTCGCGCCGCACATCCACCAGCAGCGTATTGACACCTGGCCCGCGCAGTACCCTTGGGTGGATGCGACCGGGCTGCACTATTTCAAGCAGCGACTAACGCAGGCGCGACGTGACGTGGCGCACGGCCTGCGCTTTACGCTGGACCACTTCAGCCAGACGCGGGCCTTGCAGGAACGCGCACTGGAGATCCTGCAGTTCAAGCTCGACGTGCTGTGGGCGCTGGCCGACGCCATCATGCTCAGACAGTGCGAGATCGAGATCAAGGGGGCGAAAGCATGAGCGATTCCTTCGGGCTGGATTCGTGCCCGCGCGTGGCGGGCCACTGCCGCCTGCAGTGGGAAGAGGTGCAGAAGGCCTGGGTGCTGCTGTATCCGGAGGGCATGGTCAAGCTCAATGGCAGCGCGGGCGA
>JAGWTL010000370.1 GCA_028869035.1 Burkholderiales bacterium
CAGGTACATGTAGGCGGTGTAGTCGCTGCAGCGGGCGGCCTGCTGCATGTTGTGCGTGACGATGACCACCGTGTAATCGTCCTTGAGCTCGGTGATCAGCTCCTCGATCTTGGCGGTGGAGATCGGGTCCAGCGCCGAGCAGGGTTCGTCCAGGAGGATGACCTCGGGCTTGATGGCGATGCCGCGCGCGATGCACAGACGTTGCTGCTGGCCGCCCGAAAGGCTGGAGCCGCTTTGCTTGAGCTTGTCCTTGACCTCGTTCCACAAGGCCGCCTTGCGCAAGGCCCATTCGACCCGGTCCTCCAGATCGCTGGTGCTCAGCGACTCGAAAAGCTTGATGCCGAAGGCGATGTTGTCGAAGATGGACATCGGGAAGGGCGTGGGTTTCTGGAACACCATGCCGACCTTGGCGCGCAGCAGGGCCACGTCTTCCTTGCTGGTCAGCAGGTTCTCGCCGTCGAGCAGCACCTGGCCTTCGGCCCGCTGGTCCGGGTAGAGCTCGAACATGCGGTTGAACACGCGCAGCAGCGTGGACTTGCCGCAACCGGACGGGCCGATGAAGGACGTCACCTTGTTCTGCGGAATGTCCAGGTCAATGGCCTTGAGCGCGTGGAATTTCCCATAGAAGAAATCCAGGTTGCGGACCGAGATCTTGGGTGCAGGCGTGTCGGCCGGATGGGGAATGGTATCCATGGTTTGCCTTGCAGGAGAGTAGTCGCTGGTGTACATGACGCGGTCCTGGGTCTCAGTCCTTGTGGCGCGTCAGCACGCGCGCGATGATGTTGAGTCCGAGCACGGTGATGGTGATCAACAGTACACCGGCCCAGGCCAGTTGCTGCCAGTTCTCGTAGGGGCTCATGGCGAACTTGAAGATGGTGACCGGCAGGCTGGCCATCGGGTCCCCGAGGTTGGAGGTCCAGAACTGGTTGTTCAGCGCAGTGAACAGCAGCGGCGCCGTCTCGCCCGAGATGCGCGCCACCGCCAGCAGCACGCCGGTGACAACACCGGCGCGAGCCGCACGCAGCGTGATCATCAGGATGACCTTCCACTTGGGCGTGCCTAGCGCGTAGGCCGCTTCGCGCATGGCGGCGGGCACCAGCTGCAGCATGTTTTCGGTGGTGCGGATCACGACCGGGATCACGATCAGCGCCAGGGCCATCACGCCGGCCCAGCCCGAGAAGGACTTGAAGCGCGCCACTATCACCGCGTAGACGAACAGGCCGATCACGATGGACGGGGCCGAGAGCAGGATGTCATTGACAAAGCGCGTCACCTCGGCCAGCCAGCCTCTGGGGGAGTACTCCGCCAGGTAGATGCCGGCCATGATGCCGATAGGCGTGCCCACGCAGGTCGCCAGCAGCACCATGAGGAAGGATCCGTAGATGGCGTTGGCAATTCCGCCGGCCTCGTTGGGCGGGGGCGTCATCTGCGTCAGTGTGGCCCAGACCAGACCGCCCAGACCCAGGCGCAGCGTTTCCCACAGGATCCAGAACAGCCAGAATAGGCCGAAGACCATAGCGCCCATGGACAGCGCCAGCGCGATGATGTTGACGCGTTTGCGACGCCGATAGGCAGCGCTGCGCAGCTGGTCTTGCGCGTTCATGGTGAGACCTCCGTGCCGCGCACTGGGATGCGATTGGCTCCGACATCAAAAGCACTGCGTGCAATTGCGAGTCCGCACTGCAGCATCGTTGTCGCCTTGGAAAGGGCCCGGCGCCTCATGACTTGGCCCCCTCATTCTTCTTGAGCTGCAGCAGCAGCAGCTTGGACAGGGTCAGCACGACAAAGGTAATGAAGAAGAGCACCAGACCGAGGTAGATCAGCGAAGCCTGGTGCAGCCCGGAGGCGGCCTCGGCAAACTCATTGGCCAGCGCGGAGGTGATGCTGTTGGCCGCGTCGAACAGGCTGAGCGTGTTGAGCTGGTTCATGTTGCCGATGACAAAGGTCACGGCCATGGTCTCGCCCAGGGCACGGCCCAGGCCCAGCATGATGCCGCCGACCACACCGGCCTTGGTATAGGGCAGCACCACCTTGGAGACCACCTCCCAGGTGGTGGAGCCCAGGCCGTAGGCCGACTCCTTGAGCAGGGGCGGCGTGACCTCGAACACATCGCGCATCACGGAGGCGATGAAGGGAATGATCATGATGGCCAGGATGATGCCGGCCGAGAGGATGCCGATGCCCACCGGGGGCCCCGACACCAGGGCGCCCAGATAGGGCACGCCGGTCAATAGGCTCTGCAGCGGCTGCTGCACATAGGTGGCCAGGATGGGGCCAAACACCAGCAGGCCCCACATGCCATAGACGATGGAGGGCACGGCGGCGAGCAATTCAATGGCGGTGCCCAGCGGGCGCTTGAGCCAGGCCGGACACATTTCAGTCAGGAAGAGCGCGATGCCGAAACTGACAGGCACCGCGATCAACAGGGCAATGAAGGAAGTGGCCAGGGTGCCGTAGATCATCACCAGACCACCAAAATTCTCCTGCACCGGGTCCCACACCGGACTGGTGAGAAAGCCCAGGCCATAGCGCTCGATGGCCGGCCAGGCTCCCACCAGCAGGGAAAGCAGGATGCTGGCCAGCAGCGCCAGAGTCACCCACGCCGCACCTTTGGCCAGCCAGCCGAACAGGACGTCAAACCAGGCGCCGGTTCGGGACGGAGATGCGGACGGG
>JAGWTL010000044.1 GCA_028869035.1 Burkholderiales bacterium
GGGCATCACCATCATGATCGCGAACGACAACTCGGTCTTCATCGACCGCTCGATCAAGAACGTCTTCCAGACCATCCTTGAGGCCGTGGTGCTGGTGGCGCTGGTGATCTTCCTCTTTCTGCGCACCTTCCGCGCCTCCATCATTCCCCTCGTCACCATCCCGGTCAGCCTGGTGGGCACTTTTGCGCTGATGGGGCTGGCCGGCTTCACCGTCAACACGCTGACCCTGCTGGCCCTGGTGCTGGCCATCGGCCTGGTGGTGGACGACGCCATCGTGGTGCTGGAGAACATCTACCGTCATATCGAAGAGGGGCTGGACCCCTTCAGCGCCGCCATCAAGGGGGCCAAGGAGGTGGGCTTTGCCGTGGTGGCGATGACGCTGACCCTGGCCGCGGTTTACGCGCCCCTGGCCTTCACGCCGGGGCGCACCGGCCGCCTGTTCGTCGAGTTCGCCCTGGCGCTGGCCGGGGCGGTGGTCGTTTCGGGTTTCATCGCCCTGACGCTGTCGCCCATGATGTGTTCGCTGCTGCTGCGCCACAACCCCAAGCCCGGTGTCTTCGACCGCAGCATGGAGAAGGTGCTGACCAGCCTCACGAACGCTTATGAAAGCCTGCTGCGCCGTGTGCTGGGCATGCGCTGGCTGGTGCTGCTGGTCATGGCCGGCGTCGTGCTGGCCATCGTGGCCGTGCTGCCCGGCATGAAACGCGAACTGGCCCCGCTGGAGGACCGCGGTGTGATCCTGAACGTGATCAATGCGCCCGATGGCGCCACCATGGGCTACACCGACAAGTACGCCAGTGTCATCGAGAAGATCGGCAGCGAATACAAGGAATTCGACCGCGTCTTCGTGGTGACGGGCAACCCGACCGTCAGCCAGGCCAACGTCACCCTGCGCGCCGTCGACTGGGAAGCGCGCAAGCGCACCACGCTGGAGATGGCGCGCGAGATGCAGCCCCGGATCAATGCCCTGCCCGGCGTGGCGGCTTTCCCCATCACGCCGCCTTCGCTGGGCCAGGGCTTCCGTGAGCGGCCGGTCAACTTTGTCATCTTGACCTCCGAAAGCTACGAAAGCCTGAACCAGGTGGTGCGCCAGTTCCTGGACGAGATCGGCAAGAACCCCGGGCTTCAGGGGACCGACGTCGACCTGCGGTTGAACAAGCCCGAACTGAAGATCGAAGTGAACCGAGAGAAGGCCTCGGACCTGGGCGTCAGCGTCGATGCCGTGGCGCGCGCCATCGAGACGATGCTGGGGGGCCGGCTGGTCACGCGCTACAAGAAAGGCGGCGACCAGTACGATGTGATCGTGCAGACCCAGTCCGTGGGCCGCGATACCCCCGACGATATCGAGCGCATCTTCGTGCGCGGCCGCAACGAGACCATGATCCCGCTGGCCGCGCTGGTGACCGTGCGTGAATCGGTGTCGCCGCGTGAGCTCAACCACTTCAGCCAGCGCCGCGCGGTCACCATCACGGCCAACCTGGCGCCCGACTACTCCCTGGGGCAGGCGCTGGATTTCCTGGATGCGACCAGTGCGAAGGTGCTCAAGCCCGGCTACACCACCGACCTCAACGGCACGTCACGCGAGTTCAAGAATTCGCGGGGTTCACTCACCATTGTCTTCGTGCTTGCGCTGCTGTTCATCTTCCTGGTGCTGGCCGCGCAGTTCGAGAGTTTCATCGATCCATTCGTGATCATGCTGTCGGTGCCGCTGTCCATGATCGGCGCGCTGCTGGCGCTCAAGTTCAGCAACGGTTCGCTCAACGTCTACTCCCAGATCGGCCTGATCACCCTGGTGGGCCTGATCACCAAGCACGGCATCCTGATCGTCGAGTTCGCCAACCAGATGCGCGAGCAGGGCATGGACATGTTCGAGGCCGTGGTCAAGGCCGCCAGCCAGCGCCTGCGTCCCATCCTGATGACCACCGGCGCCATGGTGCTGGGCGCGGTGCCGCTGGCCCTGTCCAAGGGCGCCGGCGCCGAGAGCCGCATCCAGATCGGCTGGGTCATCGTGGGCGGCATGACGCTGGGCACGCTGCTGACCATCTTCGTGGTGCCCACCATGTACACGCTGCTGGCGCGCAAGCACGCGCCCGGGGCCGATAAGCGCACGGTCAGCGAGGCCGCAGCGCACGACACTGAGCTGATCGCCAAGTAGTCACATGCCGCACAATCAGCGGCATGAGTCTGCTCTCCATCGATGACCGTGGCCTGAGTTCTGCCGACGCTGCGCGGCGCCTGGCCGAGGACGGCCCCAATGCCCTGCCCGGCGATGGTGGCCGCAGCTGGCTGCACATCGTGCGCGAGACCGTGCGCGACCCCATGTTCACCCTGCTGCTGGCCGCTGCCGGCCTCTACCTGCTGCTGGGTGAGCTGCAGGAGAGCCTGAGCCTGGCCCTGATGGTGTGTGTGGTGATCGGCCTGACGCTCTACCAGGAAGGCAGGACGGAGCGCGCCATCCAGGCGCTGCGTGACCTGTCCAGCCCGCGCGCGCGTGTCATACGTGACGGCCAGGCGCAGACCCTCGCTGGCCGTGAACTGGTGCGCGGGGATCTCTTGCTGCTGGCCGAAGGCGACCGCGTGGCAGCGGATGCCGAACTGCTCTCGGCCGGCGAGCTTCAGGTGGACGAATCCCTGCTCACGGGCGAGTCGGTGCCGGTCAGCAAGAACACGGATGGGGCGTCGGCGCTGCATGCCGGCACGCTGGTGGTGCAGGGCCAGGGCCTGGCGCGCGTGAACGCGACCGGGCCGCGCAGCCAGATGGGCCAGATCGGCCGGGCCTTGCGGACCGTGCAGGCCGAGGAGTCGCCGCTACGTCGCCAGACCCATACCCTGGTGCGCCGGCTGGCCTGGCTGGGCCTGGGCCTGAGTGCGCTGCTGGTCGTGATCCAGGTCCTGATGCGGGGTGACTGGTTGCAGGCTTTGCTGGCCGGCATTGCCCTGGCCATCTCCATGCTGCCCGAGGAGTTCACGGTGGTGCTGACCGTGTTGCCGGCGTTGGGCGCCTGGCGTCTCTCGCACCAGCGGGTCCTGACGCGCCGCATCGCCGCCATCGAAACCCTGGGCGCCACCTCTGTGCTATGCGTGGACAAGACAGGCACACTGACCCAGAACCGCATGCGCGTGATCAGCCTGAGCGTGGGTGGCGCCGAACTGGCCCTGGACGGTGCGCCGCGCAGCGACTTGCCAGAGGACTTCCATGAAATCGTGGAATACGCCATCCTGGCCAGCCGCATCGATCCCTACGATCCGATGGAGCAGGCCTTTCATGCGCTGGGTCAGCAGTTCCTGGCGCAGACCGAACACCTGCACGCCCGTTGGTCGCTGGTGCACGAATACGCGCTGACACCGGGGCTGCGGGCGATGGCCCACGTCTGGCAGGGCGAGGCGCAGGACTTCCACGTGGTGGCGGCCAAGGGCTCGCCGGAGGCCATCGTCGATCTTTGCCATCTCGATGCGACGCGTCGCCGGGAGGTGGAGGCTGCAGCCGATGCCATGGCCGCGCGTGGCCTGCGCGTGCTGGGGGTGGCGCGGGCCCGTCACGCCGGCCCGCCCTGGCCGGCCGGCGAGCATGACTTCAACTTCGAGTTCATCGGGCTGCTGGGCCTGGCGGACCCGCTGCGTGAGGAAATCCCGCAGGCCGTGCGTGAGTGCCGCGAGGCCGGCATCCGCGTGGTAATGATCACCGGTGACTACCCGGTCACGGCGCGCGCCATCGCACACCAGGCTGGGCTCGACGCGCAGGAGGTGCTCAGCGGTGACGAACTCGATCGCCTGCCCGATGCCGAACTGCAGCAGCGCCTGCGCACGGCCAGCATCTGCGCGCGCATCACCCCGGCGCAGAAGCTGCGCATCGTGCAGGCCCTGCAGGCCACTGGTGCGGTGGTGGCCATGACGGGCGACGGTGTCAACGATGCGCCTGCCCTCAAGGCCGCGCACGTGGGTGTCGCCATGGGGGCGCGTGGCACCGACGTGGCGCGCGAGGCGGCGGCCATCGTGCTGGTCGACGACAACTTTGCCTCCATCGTGCGTGCCGTGCGCCAGGGCCGGCGCATCTTCGGCAACCTGCGCAAGTCCATGAGCTACATCATGGCCGTGCACGTGCCGATCGCCGGCATGGCCTTGCTGCCGCTCTTGCTGGGCTGGCCCATCGTGCTCTTCCCCATGCATATCGCGCTGTTGGAGCTGGCCATCGACCCGGCCTGCGCCATGGTGTTCGAGAACGAGCCGGCTGACGACGACGTGATGTGCCGGCCGCCGCGCGACCCGGCCGCCCCGCTGCTTGCCGGTGGCACGCTGGCGCAGGCGGTGCTGCAGGGCCTGGGTGTGCTGGCGGCGGTGCTGGGGGTTTATCTCTGGGGCACGCAGCAGCTGGACGAGGGGCAGGCGCGATCGTTGGCCTTCAGCACCCTGGTGCTGGGCAACCTGGCGCTGATCGTGTCCAACCGCGCCGGCCCGCGCGGCCTGCTGGCCTCGCTGTGGGTTCCCAATGGCATGCTGTGGGGTGTGATGGTTTTCACGCTGGGGCTGCTGGCACTCGCGCTTTACCTGCCGCCGCTGACCGGCGTGTTGCACATGGCACCCCTGTCTGCGGGGCTGCTGGGCATCGCCCTGGCGGGCACGGGGGGCTGTCTGCTGTGGTTCGAGGTGATCCGGGAGCTGGCGTGCCGGCGTGTTTTCCGTCGGGTCTGATCAGATCACGCCCTCGAACATCATCACGTCGACTTCGTCGCCAACGGCGACATTGCCCTGGCTGTGATGCAGCACGATGAGGCCGTTGCCCTGCACCATGGAGCTGAGCACGCCCGAGCCTTGGTTACCGGTGGTGCGCACCTGCAGGCCGCCATCGGGGGTGGCGCTGACGAAACCGCGCTGGTACTCGGTGCGCCCCGGCTTTTTGCGCAGGTCTTCCAGGCTGCGTGCGCGCAACAAGGGGGGCGGTGCGGCGGTGCAGCCCATCATCCTCAGCAGGGCGGGACGCACGAAAGCCAGGAAGGTCACCATCACGGCCACCGGATTGCCAGGCAATCCAAACAGGATGGAGCGATCGATGCGTCCCACGGCCATGGGCCGGCCCGGACGCATGGCGATGCGCCAGAAGGCCACGTCACCCAGCTTCTTCATCATGGCCTTGGTGTAGTCGGCCTCGCCCACGCTGACGCCGCCGCTGGTGATGATGGCGTCAGCCTCATCCGCCGCACGGCGGAAGGTGGCCTCGATTTTTTCGGGGCTGTCACCGACCACGCCGTAGTCCAGCACCTCGATCCCCATGCGCGTGAGCAGGCCGAAGACGGTGTAGCGGTTGCTGTCGTAGACCGCGCCTTCGCGCGGGGTTTCGCCCAGGCTCAGGATTTCGTCACCCGTGGAGAAGTAGGCCACCTTGAGGCGACGCCAGACGCGCACCGTGGGGATGCCCAGGCTGGCCGCCAGGCCGAGCGCGGCCGGAGAAAGCCGTGCGCCCTGGCGCAGCGCCGGCTGGCCCTGCATGACGTCCTCACCCTTGAAGCGGCGGTTGTCACCGGCCTGCAGCAGGCTCGCGGGGATGGTGACGCGTTGGCCTTCAGCCTGGACGAACTCCTGCGGCACCACGGTGTCCAGCCCGGTCGGCATGATGGCGCCCGTCATGATGCGCACACATTCACCGGGGCCCACGCTGCCTTGCCAGGCCTTGCCGGCCAGCGCCGTGCCCACGGCGGTCAGGGTGAGCGGGGCATCGCTGCGCAACTGCCTGCCATCCAAGGCATAACCATCCATGGCCGAGTTGTCGTGCGGCGGCACGCTCACCGGGGAGATCACGTCCTGCGCCAGCACACGGTCGAGCGCGTCGAAGAGGGGCAGTGCTTCGGTCTGCGTGACCGGCTCGACCAGGCGGGCCAGGAAGTCGTTGACAGCGGTGGCGCTCAGGGCCTGCGGGTCGTAGCCCTGGAGTTCGGCGGCGATCTGCGCTATCGATTTCATGGGCTCAGGAATTTTCGAGTTGCTTCAACTCGGCCAGCGTGTTGGCATTGGCGAAGGCCAGGGGATCGTCGTCCGGCGCATCGAAGGGCACGACCACGGTCTTGTGCTGGGCCGTCCAGGCGTCGATCTTGCGGCCGCCGCCCTGCGTGAACCGGACCAGGCTTTCCAGCAGCTCGATGTGCAGCAGGCAGAACACCGGTTGGGTCCGTACTTTCACTTCACCGTTGTCGTCCTTTTCCGGGGCCGCAGCCATGGCGATCTCGGCCTGTTCCCGTTCCATGGCCTCGGCCAGGCGCGCCACCAGATCCAGCGGGAAACGCGGTGAGTCGCAGGGCACAGTGGCCAGGTAGGGTGTTTCGCAGCGCTCCAGGCCGGTCAGGAAACCGGCCAAGGGACCGGGGTAGTCGGCCAGCACGTCGGGCCAGACCTCGGCGCCAAAGGACTCGTAGGCCGACAGATTGCGGTTGGCGTTGATCATGACCCTGCCTACCTGCATCTGCAGGCGCATCAGCGTGTGCAGGGCCAGGGGCATGCCGTTGAAGTTCTGCAGGCCCTTGTCGACCCCGCCCATGCGGCTGCCGCGGCCGCCGGCCAGGATCAGGCCGGTGATTTCTTGAGATGAGATCATGAGTAGAAAGAAGAAAGATTTTGCCGCCGGGCCGTCCCAAGGCAGAACGCGGCCCCTGAGGGGCTGACGCCTGCGGCTCCCTGCCGGCCTGCGCAGGCCGGGACAGGCGGAAGAGTCCCTGCGTCTCGCGGCGACACGTACAGGGAGTCACACGAAGTGAATGACCGTGGGGGCCGCATCCTAGCCTCCGATGTAGCTCATCTCGACGCGGCGCTGCGGGGCGAGTCCATGCTCCGGCGGCTGCAGGCTGCGCAGTTCGGAATAACGGTCGTCGCGTGCGCCCCAGATATGGCCGATGGCCGATGCGATGTCGGCGTCGCTGGCGCCGCCGCGGATCAGGCTGCGCAGGTCGTGGCCCTGGGTGGCGAAGAGGCAGAGGTAGAGCCGGCCTTCGGTGGACAGGCGGGCCCGGTTGCAATCGCCGCAGAAGGCGTGCGTCACGCTGCTGATGACGCCGATCTCACCCGCGGTTTTGTCGTGCTGGCCCTGGGCGTCGGCATAACCCCAGCGCTCGGCGGTTTCGCCCGGGGCGCTGTGCCCGAGCTGCACCAGCGGCAGCTCGGCATGGATGAGTTTGACGACCTCGGCCGAGGGCAGCACTTCGTTCATGCGCCAGCCATTGGTCGCGCCCACATCCATGTATTCAATGAAGCGCAGCACCATACCCGAGCCGCGGAAATGGCGCGCCATGCGCAGGATCTCGTGCTCGTTGGTGCCCCGTTTGACCACCATATTGATCTTGATCGGACCCAGCCCCGCTTCCCTGGCTGCGGCGATGCCTTCGAGCACATCGGCCACCGGGAAATCGACGTCGTTCATGCGGCGGAACACCGCGTCGTCCAGTCCGTCCAGGCTGACGGTCACGCGTTGCAGGCCGGCGTCCTTCAGCGAGCGGGCCTTGCGCGCCAGCAAAGAGCCGTTGGTGGTCAGGGTCAGGTCCAGCGGCTCGCCGTCCACGGTGCGCAGGGCGGCCAGCTGCTCGATCAGGATCTCGATGTTCTTGCGCAGCAGCGGCTCGCCCCCGGTCAGGCGGATCTTGCGCACGCCGTGGGCGACGAAAAGACGCGTCACACGCGTGATTTCCTCGAAACTCAGCAGGGCGCTGTGCGGCAGGTAGGCGTAGTCCTTGTCGAAGACTTCCTTGGGCATGCAGTAACTGCAGCGGAAATTACAGCGGTCGGTCACGCTGATGCGCAAGTCGCGCAGCGGCCGGCCCAGGCGGTCGGACAGCAGACCGCTGGCCGCGATGCGGGTGGCCGGGTCGAAGGCAGCAGCCGGCGCTGTCAGCGTCGGGATGCGCTGGTCGACCAGGGGAATGACACGTTCAGACATACCCTTATTGTGGCCCAGCTGGCAAAGCCCTGATGAGAGGGGTGTTCAAAAGGCGCGACAGACAGACCGTCGCCTCGCGCGATCCGCGGCTGGCGGCTGCCAAAGCCAAGGCAGAATCGGGCCAGGGATAAGAAAAAAACCAGATCCCCGGAAACCTGCCCATGAAACGCAAGAACGACATCATCTACCTGTCCGCTCTATGGGGGCTGGCCGGCTTTGCTGCCGCCCAGCAAGCGGGTGCCGTCTCGGAAAAAGACTACCTGGACGATGTACCTGTGGTCCTGTCGGTATCGCGGCTGCCGCAGCGACTGGACGAAACACCGGGGGCGGTCACCATCATCGATCGGCAGATGATCCGCATGAGCGGCGCGCGTGATGTCGCCGACCTGCTGCGCCTGGTGCCGGGTTTTCGCGTCAGCAACTCCTTTGAAAGCAACACGCCCCAGGGCAGTTACCACACCAGCCTGAGCGACTATTCCAATCACATGCAGGTGATGGTTGACGGCCGCTCGGTCTACTCGGTCTATATGCAGGGCAGCACGGGCCCGGGCCTGCAGGCAGTGGCGCTGGAGGACATCGAGCGCATCGAGGTGCATCGAGGCTCGAACTCGGCGGCCTATGGTGCGCGTGCCTTTCTGGGCACGATCAATATCGTGACCCGTGATCCGGTGGACACCCAGGGCGCGCACGTGCAGGCGGCTGCCGGCGACAACGGCATTCGCGACACCCTGGTGAGGCTGGGCTGGGGCGATGACACGACGCGATTCCGGCTCAGCGCCGACGGCCGGGAAGACGATGGCCTGCGGGGCGCCAGTGGCGGCGCCCGGGTCCAGCGCGTCAATTTGCGCGCCGACGTGCGCGCCAGCAGCCGTGACATGGTGGAACTGCGCACCGGCCAGAGCGTGGTCGATGCCGGTGTCGGTTTTGCCAACCAGACCGGCAATGCGGTGCGCACGCGCCAGATCGATACGGCCTTTGTCCAGCTCGACTGGAAGCGCAACCTGGACGTGGACGAAGACCTGGCCTTTCAGGCTTCGCATACCACCGAGGCCATACGGGACCGGTTCCCCTACAGCCCGGCTCCGGGATTGATCATCAATTTTGGCGGACGAGCCAGCAACGACAATCTTTCGTTGCAGCATACGCTGCGCTTGAACAAGGCCTTGCGGCTGGTCTGGGGGGGCGAGTTGCGACGCGAGACGGTGGTTTCGCGGCCGCTTTACGATACGGATTCTGCTTTCGTGACAGATTTTTCCCGCGTGTTCGGCAACGCCGAATGGCGTTTGCACCCCGATCTGGTGTTCAACGCCGGCGCCCTGTTCGAGCGCAGCAGCATCGCGGGCGAACACCTGTCGCCGCGCGCCATGCTGAACTGGCACCCGGCCGAAGGCCATACCCTGCGCTATGGCGTGACCCAGGCTTTCCGGCCGCCGAGCACCTACGAAAAGAACGCCAATGTGCGCTACTACCTGGCTGGCGCCCTGGCCGACTCAACGGATGTGGCTAGGGGCGCGGTGATGTCCGAAAAGGTGCAGACGCGGGAGATCGGTTATCTTGCCGAGTTGCCTGGTAGGACGCTGAGCCTGGATCTGCGGGTGTACGAGGAGCAGGTGCGCGGTCTGATCAAGCGTGTCCAGTACACCTTGCCGGGCAGCGGCAACGGCGATCAGGTCTTTGACTACGTCAATGGCGAGGATTTCAACATCCATGGCTACGAGCACCAGATCAAGTGGAAGCCCTGGGAGGGTGGCCAGCTCATCTACGGCCAGGCCCTGGTGGACAGCACGCAGTCGGTGGGCTCCGGACCCATCCGGGCCTATGGTAGCCAGAGCCTGATGCTGATGCAGCAGCTGCCGGCTGGCTACGAGTTCAGCCTCATGTATTTCCAGGCCGATGCGACCCATTTCCCCGGCGAGGATCAGTCTGCGCCGGCGTTCAGCCGTACCGATGTGCGGCTGGCCCGGGCGATGCGTTGGGGTGGGCGGCGCGCCGAGCTCTCCCTGGTGGTGCAGAACCTGGGGGATTCCTACCAGGACTTCCTGCCAGGCTTCCGGTTTCATCAACAGGCCTACGTGATGCTGCGACTGGAGAACTGAGACCCATGCCCGTTCTGTTGCGGCATGGCTTGCCGCTCCTGCTTCTGCTGCTGACGGCGCTGGCTCGCCCCGCGCGCGCCAACGAGCCAGGGGTGATCGTCGTGCGCAGCGAACAGAGCGCAGCCTATCAGCAGGCGGCCGAGGCGGTGATGGGCGAACTGGCCCGCACGGCAGAGGCCAGGCGCGAGGTGCTGCAGTTCACGGCTGCCGATTGGTCGGCCTATCGGGGGGCAGCGCCGCGTCTGTACATCGCCCTGGGCGCCGAGGCCTGCGGCCTGCTGGCGCGCACGGCCCCCGCAGCGCCGGTGCTGTGCACCCTGCTGCCGCGCGGCAGTTTCGAGCGTGTGCTGCGTGATACCGGCCGGCGCGCCGGCGCCTCCCTCTCGGCCCTGTACCTGAACCAGCCGCTGGGTCGCCAGCTCGAACTGGTACGGCTGGCGCTGCCGCAGGTCCGGCGCGTGGGGGTGTTGTGGGGGGCGGAATCCCAGAGCAATGAGGCTCAACTGGAATCGGCGGCCCTGGCGCGCGGACTGCGGGTGGTGGGGGTGCCGGTCAAGCCGGATGAGCCTGTGTTCAATGGCCTGAAAAAGATCCTGGATGAATCCGATCTGCTGCTGGCCCTGGCTGATCCGCAGATCTACAACAGCAACAGCATCCAGAACATCCTGCTGGCGTCTTTCCGCGCGCAGGTGCCCATGCTGGCTTTTTCGCCGGCCTATGTGCGGGCCGGCGCCCTGATGGCCGTTTACTCGACACCGGCACAGATCGGCCAGCAGGCCGGTTTGCTGGCGCGCGGTGTGCTGCAGGGCCAGCCGCTGGGTGTGCCGCAGTACCCCTTGCATTTCGAAGTCAGCGTCAATGAACATGTGGCGCGTTCGCTGGGCCTGAAGCTGGACGCCGCGGTGCTGACGGAGCGTTTGCGGAAACTGGAGCGCGGTCCATGAGATTCTTCGATATTCGCGACCGCATGCTGCTGGCGGCGCTGCTGCCGGTGACCCTGGTGGCCGTGCTGCTGTCCACGGTCTTTCTGGCCGGTCGTTATGCCGATCTCGACGAGGCTCATCTGCAGCGCGCCCGCTCGCTGGCGCGCCAGCTGGCCAGCGCCAGCGAATACGGCCTGTTCTCCGCCAACACCGGCAGCCTACAGACCATCGCAGCTGGCGCCCTGCGTGAGCCTGACGTTCGCTCCGTCATGATCCTGAACACAAAGGGACAGGCGCTGGCCCTGGCGGGTGCGTCCGGACTGACGGCGCTGCCTGTGCTGGGGCTGCAGGAACAGCGCTGGCTGGAGGCGGCGTCCGGTCTCGAAATATGGGTTCAGCCTGTCAGTCCCTCGCAACTCAGGCTGGACGACCTGTTCGAGAGCGCGACCCCTGTGGACCGGGGCGAGGCGCCGCCGCTGGGGCATGTGGTGTTGGAGATCTCGCGCGCGGCTGTGGTCTCGCGCAACCACGACATGCTGGCCATCGGTCTGGCGGTCACGCTGGGGGGCCTGCTTTTTGGGGGGGTGCTGGCGGTGCGCATTGGGCGTGGCGTGATCCAGCCCATCTTGCGCGTCTCCGACATGATCGAGCGCATCGGACATGGTGAATTGTCCGTGCGGGGGCAGGTACGGTCCGATGATCCGCTGCGCGATCTGCAGCAGGGCTTGAACCAGATGGCCGAGCACTTGCAGCAGGGACGCGACAAACTGGAGCAGCGGGTGGCCCAGGCGACCGCGGAGCTGCGCAGCAAGAAGGACGAGGCCGAGACCGCCACGCGTGCCAAGTCGCGTTTCCTGGCTGCGGCCAGCCATGACCTGCGCCAGCCCATCCATGCGCTGGGCATGTTCGTGGCGCGGCTGGCCCAACTGCCGCACGACCGCGAGACCCGCCATCTCATCAGCAATCTGGAGGCGTCGGTGCGCGCCATGCAGGACCTGCTCGATGCGCTGCTCGACATCTCCCGCCTGGATGCTGATGCCGTGCGGGTCCAGCAGCAGCCGGTGCCGCTGGCGCCCTTGCTGGAACAGTTGCGCAGCGCATTGCTGCCGGTGGCTGCGGACAAGGGGCTGCGCCTTCGCGTGCGCAACAGCGAACTATGGGTGCAGAGCGACCCGACCCTGTTGCATCGGATCCTGCTCAATCTGGTCAGCAATGCGCTGCGCTACACAGGCCATGGCGGTGTGCTGATCGGCTGCCGGCGCAGCCGCGGTGGCAGTCATCTCTGGATCGAGGTCTGGGACACAGGTGTGGGCATTCCCCCCGAGCATCAGCAGGACATCTTCCGCGAGTTCTATCAGATCGGCAATCCTGAGCGGGACCGCAGCAAGGGCCTGGGTCTGGGCCTCAACATCGTGGACCGCACGGCGCGTCTGCTCGGGCATGGGCTGGATCTGTGTTCCGTTCCCGGCCGCGGCACGCGTTTCCGCGTCGAGGTGCCGCTGGCTCCGTCCGGTGACCTGCGTGCCATGCTGGCAGCGGTCGAGACCCTGCCGATGGACGATGTGCGCGGCCTGTGTATCCTGGTGATCGAGGATGATATGCACTCGGCCCAAGCCTTGCGCGGCCTGCTCGATTCCTGGGGCTGCGTGGTGGCCGTGGTGGAGGGTTTGCAAGGGGCTTTGACCCTGCTCCATGGCGGCTTCACGCCCGACCTGCTCCTCAGCGATTTCCGTTTACGGGCCGGTGAAAGTGGCATGCAGACCCTGCAGCAGCTGCGCACGACCCTGGGACGTCCCCTGCCGGCCTGCCTGATGAGTGGCGACACCGACCCGGAGCTGATCCAGTCCTGCCGCGATGCCGGCCTGCCGCTGCTGCACAAGCCGGTACGGCCCGCCAAGCTGCGCACGCTGATCCGCCGTCTGGCCCGGCCCCAGCCCGTCTAGGGAGTCACGCTGCCCCGCTGGCGTCGTCAGGCGCCATCTGCGGCCGCCCCGAGCCGACAAAACCGTGGCGCTTGGCCGCCAGCACCGCCTGGGTGCGGGTGGTGACACCAAAGCCGCGCAGGATGTTGCTCACATGGTTTTTCACGGTCTCCTCTGAGAGATAGAGCATGCGCCCGATCTCCTTGTTGGAGTAGCCGTCCAGCAGGAGTTGCAGCACTTCTTCCTGGCGTGGCGTGAACAGAGGCGGGGGCAGATCAGCCGGACCCTCCTCCGCGCCGAGGACGGGCAGGGAGGGCATGTGCACGCCGCCGGCCAGCACCAGGCGGGTGACCGAGAGCAGTTCATCGCTCATGCCGGATTTGGTCACGAAGGCGGCGGCGCCCTTTTGCATGACCTGCTGCATGATGCGCGGATTGACCGAGCCCGACAGTACGATGATGGGCAGCACCGGGTGCTGGCGGGCAAAGACATCCAGCGCTTCGAGGCCGTTCATGTCCGGTAGGTGGTA
>JAGWTL010000045.1 GCA_028869035.1 Burkholderiales bacterium
GATCAGGTCTATGAACAGCGGCGGGATGGTGATGCGGCCGCTGCGCATGAGGTGCAGGTAATAGGCCTCAAGCGTGCCGGCGGCCTGCAGGGCGTCGCGGAAGTTCAGGAAAAGCTGGTAGTTGTCGCGCGCGTCGGGGTCCTTGAAACGGGCCAAAGTTTCGGGCGGGACGGACTGCAGCGGATCGTCGCGCAGCGCCAGGTGCAGGCGGCGCTCGGCCTTGCAGGATTCGGGCGCCAGGGCCAGTTCGGGCCGGTCGAGGAAAAGCCGCAGATAGTCCGGCGTGACGATCAGCCAGCCCTGGGCATTGCGTTGCAGGCGGTCAAAACCGCAGGCGGGCCAGAAGTTCATGGCTGCGCGGCGCAGGCTGCGCGCAAGCTGACAGAAGAGGCCGGGTGTGGCAGGGGAAAACGTGTGAACAGGAGTGGTGCAGGCATGCGTCCAATGCTAGCACCGGCGGCAGGGCGGAGCCCCCCGACACTCAGTGGCTGCCGAGTTCGCCCGGAATGGTTTCTTCGTCCAGCTCGTCATCGAGCGGGTCAACGGCGTAGGGGATCAGGGGCTTGTCCAGCGGGCGCAACTGGTGGCGGCGCAGCGCACGTAATGACTTGGAGTGTTCCATGGTCTGGAGCACGATCTCGGGCTCCATCATGAGGCTGAAGGGGTTGAGCGAAATAGGGTTGGTTCTCACGGGTTTTCCTTGCATCACACCATTTCCCGATGTGGTGCAATCACTCTAGGCCCCGTGTCAGCCAACTTGAATCGGCATCCGCCGGTTTCTCGTGTCGGAAAAAACCTGACAAACCCTGTCGTCGCGCCTGACGGCCGTGTTGCTCAGCCGCCAGAGCGGATCAGGGCGGCGGCCTTCTCGGCCATCATGATCACCGGCGCATTGGTGTTGCCGCCCACCAGGCGGGGCATGACCGAGGCATCCACCACCCGCAGGCCTTGCAGGCCGTGCACGCGCAGCTGCGCATCCACCACGTCCATGGCCCCGGGCCCCATCCGGCAGCTGCCTGCCGGGTGGTAGATGGTGTCCGCGTGGTTGCGGATGAAAGCTTCGATCTGTGCATCGCTCTGCGCCGCGGCCGAGGCCGGCAACTCACGCGCGCCGAAACGCGCCAGCGCCGGCTGCGAGAGGATGTTGCGCATCAGCTTGAAGCCGCGCACCAGCCGGTCCACGTCGTCGCGCTCGGCCAGAAAATTGGGGTCGATCAGCGGCGCGGCCAGCGGGTTGGCTTGGCCCAAGCGCACGCTGCCGCGGCTCTTGGGGCGCAGCAGGCAGACGTGGCAGGAATAACCGTGGCCGAAGGTGGTGGTGCGGCCGTGGTTGACCAGCTTGCCCACCACGAAGTGCAGTTGCAGGTCGGGGATGGTTTCGCTGTCCTGACTGCGGATGAAACCGCCGGCCTCGGCAAAGTTGGTGGTCAGCATGCCGCTGCGCGCGCGGCGCCACTCGAAGATGCCGCGCAGCATCTTGAGCGCGCCCTTGAAGGACAGGCCGAAGAGATCGGTCAGTTGCGGTGCGTCGCAGACCAGCACCACGTCCGCATGGTCCTGCAGATGGCGGCCCACGCCGGGCAGCTCGTGCAGGGGCGTGATGCCGTGCTCGCGCAGCTGCTCCGCCGCACCGATGCCCGAAAGCATCAGCAGCTGCGGCGAGAGCAGGGCGCCGGCGCTCAGCAGCACCTCGCGGCTGGCGCGCAGTGTGCGCTTCTGACCGTCCCGGAGAAACTCCACGCCGACAGCGCGTTTGCCTTCGAGCAGGATGCGCGTCGCGTGGGCGCCGGTGATCACCTGCAGGTTGGCGCGTGCGCGGTGGGGTGTGAGGTAGGCCTTGGCCGCGCTGTGGCGCTCGCCGTTCCTGTGCGTGACCTGGTAGAGGCCCACGCCTTCCTGCTCGGCGCCGTTGAAGTCCCGGTTGTGCGGGTAACCGGCCTGCACGCCGGCCTGCACGAAGTCCGGGCTGTGGCGGTTCGGTTGCGCCAAGTCCATCACGTTGAGCGGGCCGCCGCTGCCGTGGAAATCGTCGGCGCCGCGTTCGTTGTGCTCGGCCCGCTTGAAAAAAGGCAGCACGTCGGACCAGGCCCAGCCCGGGTTGCCCTGGGCGGCCCAGTCGTCGTAGTCGCGCCGGTGGCCGCGCGCGTAGATCATGGCGTTGACCGAACTCGATCCGCCCAGCACCTTGCCACGCGGCTGGTAACCACGCCGGCCGTTCAGGCCGGCCTGCGGCACGGTCTGCAGCTTCCAGTTGGCCTGGCCGCTCTTGGCCAGCAGGGCCAGGCCGGCCGGGCAGTGGATCAGCACGCTGTCGTCGCGCGGGCCGGCCTCCAGCAGCGCCACCTGCACGGCAGGATCTTCGGACAGGCGCGCGGCCAGCACGCAACCGGCCGAGCCGCCGCCGATGATGATGTAGTCGTACATGACAGTCTCCTGCCGACGCATATTATTGAGGCTTTCATAAATCATAACAAGCACCTCACATCCGCTCGCCCTGAGCCTGTCGAAGGGCTTCGACAGGCTCAGCCTGAACGGCAGGTGTCATGAATAAAGAAAACATCAATAGTCCCGGACCCCGCGGGGGCGACCCCGGGTGATACCCGCATGCCCTTGGTCGACCCCGCCCGGCAGGGCATACTGGATGCATGCGACTGGCCCTGCTGTCCGACATCCACGCCAACCTCCAGGCCCTGGAGGCCTGCCTGGCCCATGCCCGGGAACAGGGCGCCGAGCGCCACGCCTTCCTGGGCGACCTGGTCGGCTACGGCGCCGATCCGGGCCCCGTGGTGCAGCGGGTGATGCAGTTGGCCAGCGAAGGGGCGCTGGTGCTCAAGGGCAACCACGACGACATGGCCGCCCATCCGCCTGCGGGCAACAGCACCCTGGGCGAGAGCACGGCGTGGTGGACGCACGAGCAGCTCGACCCCGCGCAGCGGACCTTCCTGGCCGAGCTGCCCATGACCTTGCAGGACGATCGCCTGCTGCTGGTGCACGCGACGGCCGACGAGCCTGCGCTGTGGCGTTACGTCTACGACGCACAGATGGCCTCTCTCAGCCTGGAGGCCGCCGGCAGGTGCGAGGGCGTGCGCTACGTCTTCGGCGGGCACGTGCACCGCCAGTCGCTCTACTACCGGGGAGCGGACGACAATCTCATCCCCTTCGTGCCCACGCCCGGCGTGGCCGTGCCGGTGTCGCCGCGCCGGCACTGGCTGGCCACCATCGGTTCGGTCGGGCAGCCGCGCGACGGCAGCCCGCGCGCCATGTATGCCCTGTTCGACACCGCGCGGACGCAGCTGACCTTCCACCGCGTGGCCTACGATCACCACGCCGCGGCCCAAGCCATCCGCGAGGCCGGCCTGCCCGGCTTCTTCGCCGACCGCCTGGAGCTGGGCCGATGAAACTGCTGGAGCCGGGCAGCGAACTGGATGGTTTCGTGGTGGACGAGTGCATCCACCAGGGCAGCATGGCGCACATCTACCGCGTGCATTACGCCAGGGGCGCACCCGACCCCGGTTTCCCCCTGGCCATGAAAGTGCCGCGCATGGCCGAGGGCGACGGCGCCGAGAACATCGTGAGCTTCGAGGTCGAGCAGCAGATTCTGCCGGCCCTGAGCGGGCCGCACGTGCCGCGTTTTGTCGCCGCCGGTGACCTGGAGCGCTGGCCCTACCTGGTCATGGAATACCTGCCCGGGCGCACCCTCACGCACTGGCTGGAGCAGCCCGCGCTGCCCGCCATCGAGGCGGTGGTGCAGCTGGGCGTGGCCCTGGCCCATGCCGCGCACAGCCTGCACCAGCAGAACACCGTGCACCTGGACCTCAAGCCGGCCAATGTGCTGGTGCGCGAGGATGGCTCGGTCGTGCTGCTGGACTTCGGCCTGTCCTGCCATGCCCACTACCCCGACCTGCTGGCCGAAGAGTTGCGCCGCGCCGTGGGCTCCCCGGCCTGGATGGCGCCCGAACAGGTGGTGGGCGTGCGCGGCGACCCGCGCAGCGACATTTTCGCCATCGGCGTCATGCTCTACCAGCTGTTCACGCGAGAGCTGCCTTTCGGCGCGCCCGTGACCAACGGCGGCCTGCGCCAGCGCCTGTGGATGGAGCCGCCGCCGCCGCGCCGTTACCGCCCCGAACTGCCGGCCTGGCTGCAGGAAGTGGTGCTGCGCTGCCTGGCGCCCGAGGCCGCGCAGCGCTACCCCTCTGCTGCGCACCTGGCCTTCGACCTGCAGCACCCGCAGCAGGTGCGCGTGAGCGCGCGCGGCGAGCGCCGCTACGGCGCCGGCGTCTGGGCCCTGTTCAAACGCTGGATGCGCGCGGCGGGTTTGCATTACCAGCCCAGCCCGCTGCCGGCGCGGCTGATCGCCGAAGTGCCCATCGTCCTGGTGGCCGTGCCGCATGAGGATGTGAGCGACGCCACGCTGTATTCGCTGCGCCAGGCGGCGGCCCGTGCCCTGGGCACACGCCCCGGCGCGCGCCTGGCCTGCGTGACCGTGATCTCGTCGGGGGCCACCGGCAGCGTGAGCGCGCGCCAGAGCGAGACCAGCATGCACCGGCGTTACCTCACCCAGCTCAGGCTGTGGGCCCAGCCGCTGGAGCAGACGGGGCACCAGATCTCCTGTCATGTGCTGGAGGCCGGTGACGTGGCGCGGGCGCTGATCGACTACGCGCGCGGCAACCGCGTAGGTGTCATCGTCATGGGGGCGGCCACGCATGGCCTGAAGACCCAGCGTTTCATCGCCACCGTGCCCATCAAGGTGGCCATGGACGCACCCTGCACCGTCATCCTGGTCAAGCAGGAACTGCCCTTCGAGCAGCTCGCCACGGCGACAGAAGAGATATAAGTCCAGGGTACCCGCGGAACCGGCTTTGCCGGGCCGCCGGGTGCGTCCCCCTCCCGCCGTAGGCGAGAGAGGGGGAAGCGGCGTCAGCCGCTCAGGGGGTGCTTCAGTCAAAGACTGAAGTGTTTCCTCACCATGCGTGTGAGCAGGGCCTGAAGCTGCTCCTCGTCGGCCTCGGTCAGCGTGCGGTAGACCGTGGCGGCCTGCTGGTCGAAGACCTGCACCAGGTGCGGGTCGAAATGCCTGCCGGATTCCGCGCGCAGGGCCTCCATGGCGGTTTCGAGGGGCACCGGTTCCTTGTAGGGCCGGCGCGAGCACAGGGCGTCGAACACGTCGGCAATCGCGAAGATGCGCGCCACCAGCGGGATGTCGGTGCCGGCCAGCCCGCGCGGGTAACCGCTGCCGTCCCATTTTTCGTGGTGACCGGCCACCACGGCCTGGCCGCCGGCCAGCCAGCCCGAGCCGCTGACGATGTCCTCGCCCGCGGCCACGTGCGTGTGCATGATGAGCATTTCCTCGTGGCTGAGCGGGCCGGGCTTGAGAAGGATGTGCTCGGGGATGCCGATCTTGCCCACGTCGTGCAGGAAGCTGCCCGCGATCAGCTCCTGCATGCGCGTGCCGTGCAGACCCACGGCCTCGGCCAGCGTGGCCGAGATCCAGGCCACGCGGTAGTTGTGGATGCCGTTGTCCGAATCGCGCCGTGCGATCGCGCGGCCCAGCGCCTCCATCATCGCGATGTGCGATTCCAGCAGCTCGCGCTGGCGGTCCTGGCTGTCGCGGTTCAGGCGCAGCACCAGCGGGTAGAGCGCGACACCGCACAGCAGCACGGCCAGCGCGGTCAGAAGGCCCGTGCGGCGCGCGTCGGCCAGCATGCGCTCGCGCTGCCAGTCGGGCACCAGGCGTGCGCCTTCGAAATAACCGGCCAGGGCCTGGCCCTCGCTGCGCAGCGGGATGAAGATGCGCAGCACCGCCCGGCGCCCGGGCAGCCAGCGCCGCTCGTACCAGGACTGGGTGTAACTGCGCGCGCCGCGCGGCGGCAGCTCGGCGTCCAGCGCGCGGCCGTCGGCGTTGAACTGCTCGGCCATCAGCAGGCCGCCCGCGGTGTAGATCTGTGCGATGTCGAAGTAGGAGGCTGCCAGCGCCTGCGCTGCGGCCTGCGCATTGCGCGTGGCCTGCACGCCCTCGGGCCGGAAAGCCTCCTGGCGCAACAGGCGCTGCGCGTCCTCGGTGGCCTGGGCCACCAGCGTGTCTTCGGCCTTGTCGTGGGCGATGAAGCCCGCCGCCAGGCCGGCCAGAACGGCCACGGCCAGCGCCACGCCGGCGGTGCCGAGCGCGAGCTTGCGATGGAAGGGCAGCATGGGGGACATGCGAGCCAGTGTAGCCACGCCCCCGGAGGGGCCGCCTAGGGAAAACGCCAGCGATTTGCATACGGATCGCAAAGGCGACAATCGGGACATGAGCACCTCCGACACCGCCGCCCGCCATCCCTTTGAGATGCTCACACCCGACACCGTGGTGGACGCGCTGGAGGGCCTGGGCCTGGCCTGCGACGGCCGCCTGCAGGCTCTGAGCTCCTACGAAAACCGGGTTTACCAGGTGCAACTGGAAGACGGCCAGGCCGTGGTGGCCAAGTTCTACCGCCCCGAACGCTGGAGCGGGGCGCAGATCCTGGAAGAACACGCTTTTGCGGCTGAACTGGCGGCCGCCGAGGTGCCTGTGGTGGCGCCGCTGACGCTGGGCGGCGCCACGCTGCACAGTCACGCCGGTTTCATGTTCTCCGTCTGCCCGCGCCGTGGCGGCCGCCCGCCCGAACTGGATGACGAGGAGGTGCTGGAATGGATCGGCCGTTTCCTCGCGCGCCTGCACACCGTGGGCGCAGCGCGCCCTTTTTCGAGCCGCCCTGCGCTGGATCTGCAATCCTTCGGGCGCGAACCCCTGGACTGGCTGCTGCGGCACGAGATGATCCCGCTGGACGTGCAGTCGGCCTGGCAGCGCCAGTGCGAAGCCGCCCTGGCCCTGATCGCGCAGCAGCCGGCCCTGACGGGCGCGCCAAGCGACATCCGCCGCCTGCGCCTGCATGGCGACTGTCACTCGGGCAATGTGCTGTGGACGCCGGTGGACGTGCCCGCCGCCGCCGGACCGGGGCCGCACTTCGTGGACCTGGACGACGCGCGCATGGGCCCGGCCGTGCAGGACCTGTGGATGCTGCTCTCCGGCGACCGCGCCCAGCGCACCTGGCAGCTCAGTTGCCTGCTCGACGGCTACGAACAGCTGCGCGACTTCGACCGCCGCGAGCTCGCCCTGATCGAGCCCCTGCGCACCCTGCGCCTCATCCACTACAGCGCCTGGCTGGCGCGCCGCTGGGACGACCCCACCTTCCCCATCAACTTCCCCTGGTTCGGCAGCAGCGACTACTGGAAGGGCCAGGTGCAGATGCTGGAAGACCAGATCGAAGCCATGCAGGAAGAGCCCCTGATGGTCTGAGGCGAGCTTTGCTCGGCAGCCAACCAATGCGAGCCAAGTTCAGGGATAGCCCGGGTGCGGTCTTGCGCGCCCGCGGCTAGCATGCAGGCAACCCATCAGGAGACTGCATCATGCGATTCCCCATCCTGCGCGGCCTGCTGGCCGTGCTGCTGCTTGCGGCCACCGCGGCCCAGGCCCAGACCGCTTCGACAGGCTCGGGGCAGGCCTACCCCAGCAAGTCGGTGCGCATCGTCGTGCCCTTTGCCGCCGGCGGCCCGGCCGACAACTACGCGCGTTTCATCGGTCAGCGCCTGGGCGAGGCCCTGGGCCAGCCCTTCGTGGTCGACAACCGGCCCGGCGCAGGCTCCATCATCGGCACCGACCTGGTGGCCAAGGCCCAGGCCGACGGCTACACCCTGCTGATGATGTCCAACACCCACACGGTGAACGAGACGCTCATACCCAGCAAGCCCTTTGTGCTCCTGCGCGACTTCGTGCCCGTGGCGCCCGTCAACTATTCCGACCTGCTGCTGGTCACCCACCCTTCGCTGCCGGTGAAGAACCTGCAGGACATCCTCAAGCTCGCCAAGGACAAACCCGGCAAGTACAACTACGCCTCCAGCGGTCCGGGCACCCCGTACCACATGGCCGGTGAACTTTTCAAGAGCATGGCCGGCATCTACCTGGTGCACATCCCCTACCGCGGCAGCTCGGGCGCGCGCGCCGACATCATCGGCGGCCAGGTCGACATGATGTTCGATGCCGTCACCACCATGGCCGAGCAGGCCCGAGCCGGCAAGGTGCGCGCCATCGCCACCAGCGGCCGCCAGCGTTCCGCCGTGCTGCCCGACGTGCCCACCCTGGCCGAAGCCGGACTGCCCGGTTACGAGGCCACCATCTGGCTCGGCCTCATGGCGCCCAGGGGCACGCCGCCGGCCATCGTGTCGCAGCTCAACGAAGCCGTGAGCAAGATCGTGAGCCAGACCGAGGTGCGCCAGCTCTGGGCCAAGCAGGGCGCCACGCCCATGCTGATGAACCCGCAGGAATTCGACAAGTACATGCGCGAGGATATCGCCAAGTGGGCGCGCGTGATCCGGAGCGCCGGCATCAAGGCCGATTGATTGAACCCCCCCGTGCCGGCCAGCGCCGGCTCCCCCGTGTAGGGGGCAACGCCAGTGGCCCGGCAAAGCCGGCTCCACGGCGTTCCCCGCATAAACCCTTCGTGCGTAGCGTTCTGACATCTTTCGGCTGAATAATCGGGTTCTATGAGTTCACTTCACATCATCAGCGGCGGCGCCGCGCAAGGGCTGGTCGACGCGCTGCGTGGCAGCATCTACAACGAGACCGGCCGCGCCGTCGAAGGCAGCTTCGGTGCCGTCGGGCTCATGCGCGACAAGCTGCTGGCCGGCGAGCCTTGTGACGTGCTCATCCTCACGCAGGCGCTGATCGACGAACTCACGGCCCAGGGCCATGTGCTGCGCGGCAGCGCCACGCCCCTGGGCGTGGTCAAGACCGGCGTGGCCGTGAAAAGCGGCGAGCCGCAGCCGAAAGTGGACACCGCCGAGGCGCTCAAGGCCGCCCTGCTGGCCGCCAAAGGCATCTACTTCCCCGACCCGATCAAGGCCACGGCCGGCATCCATGTCATGAGCGTGCTCAAGCAGCTGGGCATCGCCCAGCAGGTGGCCGGCGCGCTGCGCCCCTATCCCAACGGCGCCACCGCCATGAAGGAAATGGCTGCCGCCAGCGGCCCGGGCCTGATCGGCTGCACCCAGGTCACGGAAATTCTCTACACCCCGGGCGTGCAGCTCATCAACGTGCTGCCCAAGAAATTCGAGCTGGCCACGGTCTACACCGCGGCCATCGCCACCAAAGCCGAGCAGCCCCAGGCCGCCCGCATGATGATCGACCTGCTGGCCGCGCCTGCCGCGGCGGAACTGCGCCGCTCCGGCGGCTTTGAGTGAACCACCATGCTGACACGTCGCCTGCTCCTTCCCCTCTTCGCCAGCCTGGCCCTGCTGGCCGGCTGCACCACTGCGCCTTCGCTCAGCGAGGCGCCCCCCATCGTCTTCGTCCACGGCAATGGCGACAGCGCCGCGCTGTGGCAGACCACGCTCTGGCGTTTTGAATCCAACGGCTGGCCGCGCGAGCGCCTGCACGCCATCGAGCTGCCCTATCCCCTGGCGCGTGACGACGACAGCAAGGCCCAGCCCGGCCGCACCTCCACCGCCGAGCACATGGCCTATCTGAAGGCCGAGGTCGAGAAGGTCTTGCGCGTCACGGGTGCGCAGCAGGTCGTGCTGATCGGCAATTCACGCGGCGGCAACGCCATCCGCAACTACATCCAGAACGGCGGCGGTGCGGCCACCGTCTCGCACGCCATCCTGGGCGGCACACCCAACCACGGCGTCTGGGCCATCAAGGGCTTCCGCGAGGGCAATGAGTTCTCGGGCACCGGCCCCTTCCTCACGGGCCTGAACGCGCCCAAGAACGCCAATGGTGACGAGGTGACAGGCCCGGTGCGCTGGATGACCATCCGCAGCGACAACAACGACAAGTTCGCCCAGCCCGACGGCCTGTGGATCGGCGCCAAGGGCAAGCCCACCAACGTCACGTATGCCGGCCCCGAACTCAAGGGCGCCACCAACATCGTGATCCCGCGCATCGACCACCGCGAAACGTCGTATTCGCCCGCAGCCTTCGCCGCGGCCTACAGCTTCCTCACCGGCCGCGCCACCCTGGTGCGCGACATCGCGCCCGAGTCACGCATCGAACTCGGCGGTGTCATCACCGGCCAGGGTGTGGACTCGCTGAACCCGGCCACCGGCAACTTCGCCAACAACCTGCCCATCGCCGGCGCCGAACTGACCATCTACGCCACCGATGCGGCCACGGGCCAGCGCATGGGCGCCGCGGCCTACACGTACAAGGTCGGCGCCGACGGCCGCTGGGGCCCCTTCACGGCCCAGGCCGGCACGGCCTACGAATTCGAGATCAAGGCGCCGGCTTACGCCACCACGCACATCTACCGCAGCGCTTTCCCGCGCTCCAGCACCATCGTCAACCTGCGCCCCGAGCGCATCGCTGCCGCCGACCAGGACGCCCAGGCGCTGGTCATCTTCACGCGCCCGAGGGGCTACTTCGATGCGCAACGGGATCGCCTGAGTTTCGACGGCCAGACCCTGCCGCCGGGTGTGCCGCCCATGGGCGCCGGGGTGTCCAGCTCCAAGCTCAAGCTGCCCAGCGCCGCGGACCGAGCCATCGCGGCCGAGTTCAACGGTGGAAAACTGGTGGGCCGGGTCTGGCCGGCGGCGCAGCAGCACGTGACGGTGCTGGAGTTGACGTATTGAAGATGGGTAGGAGTGGCCGCTGCCGCTGCCAGGAGCGGCCGGGCGCAATCTCGCCTGTTAGGGGGCATTCAGTATCACTGAGTTCCCAGTAATATATTTGCGTATGTTGGTGGGAATCGCCAAACCTCCGCTTTCGCAAACCACGACCCCCTGCATCGGGACGAAAGCAGCAGCCCGTGTCCCACCCAACAATAAAACCGCCCGCAGGCGGTTTTTGCTTTTCCCGGGCGCAGCCCTCAGGACTTCTTCAGCAACCGGTGCTCGATCTCGCCCGCGATGCCACGGCGGAACAGCAGCACGCAGACCACGAAGGTCAGGCCCATGATGATGGTGACCCAGGAGCCGAGGCCGGTCAGATCGTTCGGCCCCGTGCCCAGCCCGAGTCGCTGCTTCACGTCTACTGCAGGGAAAGCACCGCCAGAGCTGTCATGGATTTAACCGTGCAATCTATCCAAAGAAATGGTAAATTACACGGATGTACCCTCGCCTTGCTCAGCAACAGCTCGCCCATCTGCTGGCCGAGTTCCCGGCCGTGGTCTTGCTCGGGCCGCGTCAGGTGGGCAAGACCACTTTGGCGCTGGCTGAGGCCGGGCGCCATGGTGATGCACTGTACCTGGACCTGGAGCTACCCTCTGCCCAGCGCCAGTTGGACGATGCGGAGGGCTTTCTGCTCGCGCACTGCAACCGGCTGGTGATCCTGGATGAGGTGCAGCGCATGCCGGACCTCTTTGCCGTGCTGCGCGGCGTGATCGATTTGCGCCGCCGCGCTGGCGAGGCCGTCGGGCAGTTCTTGCTGCTAGGGTCGGCTTCGGGCGTAATGCTGCAGCAGGCCAGTGAAAGCCTGGCCGGGCGGGTAGCGCAGTTGGAGCTCACAGCCTTGCAGGCGCGCGAGGTATTGCCCGGTGACGGGGCTGCCGAACACAACCCACTATGGGTGCGTGGCGGGTTTCCGCTTTCGTGGCTGGCGGCGGATGATGCCGCCAGCTTGCGCTGGCGCGAAGCCTTCATCACCACCTATCTTGAAAGGGATATCCCGGCTCTCGGCCCACGCATTCCCGCCACGACCCTGCGGCGCTTGTGGACCATGCTGGCACACAGTCAAGGCGGTCTGCTCAATCAGTCGCAACTGGCCGCCGCGCTGGCGGTCAGCGGCCAGACCGTGGCCCGTTACATTGACCTTTTATGTGATCTGATGTTGGTGCGCCGCTTGCCGGCATGGCATGGGAACGTGGGCAAACGCCTGGTGCGTGCGCCCAAAGTCTATGTGCGCGACAGTGGGATCGTTCATGCCCTGCTCGGTCTTGCTGACATGCCGGCCGTGCTGGCCCACCCGGTGGCGGGAGCCAGTTGGGAGGGTTTTGTCATCGAGCAACTGATAGCCGCCGCGCCGCAGGCCGATACCAGCTTTTACCGCACGTCCCACGGCGCGGAAGCCGACCTGGTGCTGAGTTTTCGCAACGGTGACACCTGGGTGGTGGAAATCAAGCGCTCTTCGGCGCCAACCGTATCAAGAGGATTTCATCAAGCCGCCATAGACGTGCACGCCAGGCGCAAGCTGCTGATCGCGCCGGTAGATCATGCGTACACCATGCGTGAGGGTATCGAGGTCATGAATCCGCGCGTAGCCGCGCGGCTGCTGGCCGCACAGTGAGGCTTCAGGGCTTCTTCAGCAGCCGGTGCTCGATCTCGCCCACGATGCCACGGCGGAACAGCAGCACACAGACCACGAAGGTGCCGCCCATGATGATGGTGACCCAGGAGCCGAGGTCGGCCAGGTAGTTCTCCATGGTGATGATGACGCCCGCGCCCAAGGCCGGGCCCAGGATGGTGCCCATGCCGCCCAGCAGGGTCATCAGCACCACTTCGCCGGACATCTGCCAGCTCACGTCGGTCAGTGTGGCGATGCCGAAGGCGATGGCCTTGGTGGCGCCGGCCAGGCCGGCCAGCGTGGCCGACAGCACAAAGGCCAGCAGCTTGTAGCGGTCGACGTTGTAGCCCAGGGACAGCGCGCGCGGCTCGTTCTCGCGGATGGACTGGAGCACCTGGCCGAAGGGTGAGTGGATGATGCGGTAGATCAGCGCGAAGCCGCCCACGAAGAGCGCCAGCACCACGTAGTACATGACCCGGTCGTTGTGCAGGTCGATCAGGCCGAAGAGAGAGCCGCGCGGGATGCTCTGGATGCCGTCTTCCGCGTAGGTGAAAGGCGCCTGCACGCAGATGAAGTAGATCATCTGCGCCAGCGCCAGCGTGACCATGGCGAAGTAGATGCCCTGGCGGCGCACGGCCAGCCAGCCGGTGACGACGCCGATGACGGTGGCGCTCAGTGTGCCCGCCAGAATGGAGAGCTCGGGCGTCAGGCCCCAGACCTTGGCGGCGTGGCCCGAGACGTAGGCCGCGAAACCGAAGAACATGGCGTGGCCGAAGGAGAGCAGGCCGGTGAAGCCGATCAGCAGGTTGAAGGCGCAGGCGAACAGGGCGAAGCACAGCAGCTTCATCAGGAACATGGGGTAGCCCACGAAGGGGGCCACCAGCAGGGCGAGCAGCAGAGCGCTGTAGAGGAGAGTAGTCTTTTTCATGTCAGCGATCTTGGCTGAAACCTCATGCGCAACGCATGCAGAGAACCCGGCGGGGAACGCCGTGGCACCGGCTTTGCCGGGCCACTGGCGTTGCCCCCTTGAGGGGGGAGGCGGCCACACGAAGTGGGCAAGCAACGGGGGTG
>JAGWTL010000046.1 GCA_028869035.1 Burkholderiales bacterium
GTGGCCACCGACGTGGCCGCGCGCGGCATCGACGTGCCCACCATCACCCACGTCTTCAACTTCGGCCTGCCGATGAAGGCCGAGGACTACACGCACCGCATCGGCCGCACCGGCCGCGCCGGACGTGATGGCCTGGCCATCACCTTCGCGGAGTTCCGTGACCGTCGCAAGATCTTCGACATCGAGGCCTACAGCAAGCAGCCCATCAAGGCGGAAGTCATTCCCGGCATGGAGCCCAAGCAGCGCATGCCCGATTCGCGTCCCGGCTCCAACTTCGGTGGCCGCAACAGCCGTGGCGGCAACGACAACTTCTCGCGCGACCGCAAGTTCGGCGGCGGTGGTGCGCCCCGTGGTGGCTTCGGCGGCGGTAACAGCCGTGGCGGTGATTTTGGCGGTGCGCCCCGCGGTGGTGATTTTGGCGCTCCCCGTGCCGGTTTCGGTGACCGCGATGCCCGCGGCGCCTACCAGTCCCGTGATGGCGGTTTTCAGAACCGGGGCTATGAGGGCGCCCCCGAAGGCCGCAGCTACGAGCGCAAGGGCGGTTTTAACGACCGTTTCGCGGGCGACGGCCGCCGTGAAGGTGCCGCGCCACGCGGCGATTTCGCGGCACGCAAGCCGGCCTTTGGCAAGCCTTCGTTCGCCAAGCCCGGCACCGGTACCGGCAAGGTCTTCGTGCCGCGTGACGCTGCCAAGCGCTCGCCGCGCCCGGCCCGCTGATTTTCAGCCGACCGGAATCCGACCCGCCCGCAGCGATGCCGGCGGGTTTTTTCTTGCCTACTCGAGGCGCAGGCTCTTGTCGCTGACCACCAGGCGCTTGCCAGCGGGTGGCGTGAGCCAGGCACGGGCCGGGCCCGGCTCCAGGCCGTAGGCGAAGCTGACGGGGCCGCCCGTAGCGCCACCGTAGCCGCTGGCCTCGCCCAGGGCGGTGAAGGGCAGCTGGGCCTGCAAGCCGTTGTTGCAGCGCAGGTTGACCGTGCCGCTTCGGGTGGCGGTGTAGCGCATCGTGCCCATGCAACTCAGCGCAGGGTCGGCAGCGGTTTGCAGTTCCAGGGTGCCGCTGCGGTCGGTGTAGATCAGGGCCTGGCCTGTCAGTAGCTTGTCGCCCACCACGGCCCAGGCCGGCGAGGGCGTGGCCAGCACGCGCATGGTCGCGTCGTTCACGGCGGCGCAGCCGCCCAGCAGCAAAGCCCCTGCGAGCAGGAGGACTGAGTGGGGGTAGGCATAGGGTTTCATGGTGTGGCCATCATAGAATACCGGTCAATGGGCACAAGACCCGACTGCATCTCCAAGAGTAAAGACGTCGTATGGACAACGAAACCACCATGCCCGGCCTGCTGACTCGGCCCGCAGCCCTGTACGGGGCTGCCGGCGGAGAGCGGGGCCGTCCGCTGTACAAGCTGATCTTCGTTCTGGCGGTGCTGGCGCTGGGCGTGATCCTGGCGCTCATCTGAGTCGGTCGCGCAGGCACGCAGCCATCCCCCTGCACCTGGGCGCTGCAGAAGAAAAGGCCCCGAGGGGCCTTGAGAGCGGTAGCCTGTTGCCCGTGATCAGTGGGCTTCAGCCTGCCTGGCCGCGTTCACCATGGCCGCCTGGTTAGCCTTGCCGCCATTGAAGTAGAGGTTCAGCAGCACGGCGCTGATCGAAGCCAGCAGGATGCCCGACTCGATCAGCGGGTGGATGCCGTGCGGCATCCACTGCTTGAAGTTGGGGGCGATCAGCGGAATCATGCCGAAGCCGATGGAAATCGCAACGATGAACAGGTTGTTCCGGTTCCCCTTGTAGTCCACGTTGGCGAGGATGCGGATTCCGGTGGCGGCCACCATGCCAAACATCACCAGCCCGGCGCCGCCCAGCACGAAGGTGGGCAACGATTCGACCAGGGCGGCCATTTTGGGCAGCAGGCCCAGGACGATCAGGATCACGCCGCCGGCCACGCAGACGAAGCGGCTCTTGACGCCCGTGACGCCGACCAGTCCGACGTTCTGCGAGAAGCTGGTGTAAGGAAAGGTGTTGAAGATGCCGCCAATCAGCGTACCCAGGCCGTCGGTGCGCAGACCGGCGGTCAGTGCTCTCTGGTCGACTTTTCGATCGGTCATCTCGCTCAGGGCCAGGAACATGCCAGTTGACTCGATCATGACCACAATCATGACCAGCGTCATCGTGAGGATCAGGATGGGATCGAAGGCCGGGCGTGCGATCTCGAAAGGCAGTACCAGGTCGAACCAGCTGGCTTTGGCGACCTTGTCAAAACTCATCATGCCCGCCACGGCGGCGATGACGCCGCCAACGACGATGCCCAGCAGTACCGAGATATTGGCCAGAAATCCCCTGGTGTACTTGGCAATCAGGAGGATGGCCGCCAGCACAACTGCGGCGATGCCGATATGGGACAACTGCGCATAGTTGGGGTTGGGCGCGGTGCTCACGATGCCCAGGCCCTGCGGCACGGCTGGCAGCGCGCCGCTGGCAGCCGCCAGCCTGGCTGCCTCGAGCCAGGCGACATGCTCCGGATTCGGAATGCTGGGCGCCGTGGGACCGACAGGCAGGCCGAAGATCCAGTTGATGCCGATGCGCATCAGGCTGATGCCGATGACCGTGATGATGGTGCCGGTCACCACCGGCGGAAAGAAGCGCAGCATGCGGCCGACCAGCGGCGCGATCAGGATGGAGATCACCCCGGCCCCGATGATGGCGCCGAAAATCAGCCCCGCGCCTTCGACACCCGGATGGCTGCTGGCCATGGCGACCATGGGGGCGACCGAGGCAAAGGTCACGCCCATCATCACCGGAAGCTTGATGCCGAACCACTGGGTGGCCCCCAGGGACTGGATCAGCGTCACGATGCCGCAGCAGAACAGATCGGCCGAGATCAGCATGGCCACCTGTTCGGGACTGAGCTTGAGCGCGCGGCCTACGATCAGCGGCACGGCCACTGCGCCGGCATACATGACCAGCACATGTTGAAGGCCCAGCGCGGTGAGCTTGCCGGTGGGCAGGCGCTCGTCGACGGGATGAACGGCAGTGGTCATGGTGGTCTCCTGTTCAAGGTAGTAAGAGTGCAAATCGCATGCAAAACTGTATACAAATTATGTGTACAAAAAGCGAGTTGATGCATGGGGTTTACCCGCGGTTTTGCACGCTGGCAGGCGTGATGGCGGGGGGGATGGGGCGCCCACACGCCCCGGGGCGCCGGTGCAGCGGACCTGGGTGGTGTTCAGGCCCGGGCTCGATCAGCGGGGCGACAGGGCGGCGCAGGCCGTCGATGACCGGTACGGAAAGCAGTGGCTTTCCCACCGGGGCGCGGGTTCAGGCCGGACCGAGCAGATCCAGCAGGGTGCGGGCGACCACCTTGGTCGCGCGGCGCAGGTCGTCGAGCACCAGATGCTCGTCGGCGCGCTTGGCGTTGGATTCGCGCACGGTGCGCGGGCCGGCGCCATAGATCACACCCGGAATTCCACGCTCGACATACAGACGTACGTCGGTGTACAGCGGGGTGCCCAGAGCCGGGATGGTCTGGCCGAACAACTCCTGGGCGTGCTTCTGGATCGCTTGCACGAGCGGTGCGTTGCCGGCCAGCGGTTTCATGGCACGGCACAGCAGCATGCGCTTGACATCGATGCGGATCAGCTTGCCGCCGCGCGGCGGGTTGAAGCTGGCCGCAGCCTGTTCGATGGTGCGTCGCAGGCTGGCCTCGACCTCGGCCGGATCTTCCTCAGGGATCATGCGGCGGTCGAGCTTGAGCACTACCTTGCCGGGGATCACGTTGGTGTTGGTGCCGCCCTGGATCAGGCCTACGTTGAGGTAGGGGTGGGTGATGCCCTCGACGTTCGAACGGACCTTGAGGTATTCGGCGTTGAGCTGGTAGAGCGCCTGGAGGATGTGGGTGGCGCCCTGCAGCGCGTCGGTTCCGCTGTCGGGAATGGCTGCGTGCGACATGTCGCCGTGGACCGTAACCTCCAGCTGCAGGCAGCCGTTGTGCGCGATCACCACCTGGTAGCTGAAGCCGGCCGCGATCATCAGGTCGGGCTTGGTCAGGCCCTTGTCCAGCAGCCAGCCGGGGCCGAGCTCGCCGCCGAATTCCTCGTCGTAGGTGACGTGCAGCTCCACGCCGCCCTTGAGCGGCACACCCAGCGATTCGAGTGCGCGGATCGCGTAGGTGAAGCTGGCGATATCGCACTTGCTGACTGCGGCCGCGCGGCCGTAGATCTTGCCGTCCTCGATTTCACCGCCGTAGGGGTTGTGGGTCCAGCCCTCGCCGGGCGGTACCACGTCGCCATGGGCGTTGAGCGCAACGGTCCGGCCGCCGTCGCCGTAGCGACGGCGCACGATCAGGTTGGTGATGGTCTCCAGGCCGGCCGCCTTCACCTCGGCGCCGGGTACGGCGTGCTTTTCGGTCAGCAGGCCCATGCCCGCCAATAGCTCGGCGGTGCGTTCGGCGTGCGGCGCGTTGTTGCCCGGCGGCGTGTCGGTGGGAACACGGATGAGTTCCTGCAGGAACTGCACTTCCTCGTCGAAGTGGGCGTCGATCCAGGCGTCGAGTTGCTTTTGTGGTGTGGTCATTGCGGAGCTCATCAGGATGCGTTCGTCAGTTGTTGCAGTACGTGGTCGAAGGCCTGGACGGCCAGGTCCATGTCGTCGGCCGTGCTGGACTCCAGCGGGTTGTGGCTGATGCCGCTGTTCTCGCCACGCACGAACAGCATGGCCTGCGGCAGGATCTCGTGCAGCTTCATCGCGTCGTGGCCCGCGCCGCTGGGCATGCGGTGCAATGGCACGCCCAGCGCGGTGCAGGCGCGTTCCCAGCGTACCTGCCAGGGCGGAGCGCTGGGGGCGGCGGCGGCGCGCATGGTTTCCTCCAGCGTGTGGCGCAGGCCGCGGCGTGCGCAGATCTCCTGGAGCCTGGCCAGCAGGTCGCGCGCCATCGCATCGCGCTGCGCGTTGGCGGGCGCGCGCAGGTCCAGGCTGAACCGGCATGCGCCGGGGACGACGTTGATGGAGCCGTTGGGTACCTGCAGCATGCCCACGGTGGCGACCGAGTCGCCGTCCTGTGCGGCGCGCTGCTCGGCATAGAGAATCAGTTCGGCCACCGCGGCGGCGGCGTCGCGCCGGCGGTTCATCGGCGTGGTGCCGGCGTGGCTGGCCATGCCGATGACCTCGCCCACGTAGCGCACGCTGCCGTTGATGCTGGTGACGATGCCCAGCGGCAGGTTCAGTTCATTGAGCACCGGACCCTGCTCGATGTGCACCTCGATGAAACCCAGGTACTGCGCAGGGTCGCGCTGCAGCTTCGGGATGTCGGCGATGCACAGGCCGGCCTGCCCCATGGCTTCGCGCATCGTGATGCCGTCGGCGTCCTTCTGGTCCAGCCAGGCCGGGTCGAAATGGCCGGTGAGCGCACCCGATCCCAGGAAGGTGGCCTTGTAGCGCTGGCCTTCCTCCTCGGCAAATCCAACGACCTCGATGCCGAAGGGCAGGCGCCTGCCCGCGGCATGCAGCTTGCGCACGCAGGCCATGGGCACGAAGATGCCCAGCCGGCCGTCGTATTTGCCGCCGTTGCGAACGGTGTCGTAGTGCGATCCGGTCATCAGGTAGCGGGCGCCCGCGACGACCGGGTGATAGCGCCCGACCACGTTGCCCACCGCGTCGATCTCGATCTCGTCGAAACCGCAGTCCTTCATCCAGTGGCTGATCCGCTGGGCGCAGGCCCGGTGCGCATCGGTGAGGTAGGTGACTGTCAGCTGTCCCTGCTCGCCGTAGCCCGGGTCGCTGTGCCTGGCCAGCGTTTCCTGCCAGTCCCAGACCCGCTGACCATCCACCGGCTCGAAGCCGAACTTGTCGTTCAGCCGGATCTCGGCGATGCGGTGGATGTTGCGCAGGCATTCCTGCAACTCAAAGTCCGGGTGGCCATGCAGGCGGCGCTCGAAAGCCTCGATGATCTGCATCTTGTTCAGGCCGGTGCCGCGCGGGCCGCGCACTGCGAGGATGAAGGGCCAGCCGAACTTCGCGTTGTAGTCGGCATTGAGCTGCTGGATGCGGGCGAATTCCTCGGGCGTGCAGTGGGTGAGGCCGGCCCGGGTCTGTTCGTTGGTCGATTCGGCCGTGAGGGTCTGGCTCACCATGGCCTTGCCGGCCAGTTCCGGGTGGGCGCGGATCAGGCCGATCTGCGCCTCTCGCCCGGCGTCGGCAAGCACGCGTGTCATGGCGTGCTTGAGCTGCGCCAGCGAGACAAAGGGGCGCTGACCGAGCGCGCGTTCGGCGATCCACGGCGTATGCTCGTACAGGCCGTCGAGCATCTGCAGGGCCTCGGGCAAAGGCGCGGCGTTGAGTTGGTCCAGGGTGAAAGGCATGGCGAGTGGCCTCAGGCGGTGACGGGGTGGGTGGTTTTCCAGTGCCGCGCGATGTCGATGCGCCGCGCCACCCAGACCCCGGGCTGCCCCTGGATGTAGTCCAGGAAGCGCTGCAGCGCCGTGATGCGGCCCGGTCGGCCGAGCAGGCGGCAGTGCATGCCTATGCTCATCATCTTGGGACGGTCCAGGCCGGCCGGATCGCCCTCGGCATACAACGCGTCGAAGCTGTCCTTCATGTACTGGTAGAAGGGCTCGGCGTGTGAGTAGCCCTGGGGCAGGGAGAAGCGCATGTCGTTGACATCCAGCGTGTAGGGCACGATGAGCTGGTGGGTATCGCTGCCATCGCTCTTCTTCACTTTCATCCAGAAAGGCAGGTCGTCGCCGTAATAGTCGCTGTCGTATGCGAAACCGCCGTAGTCGGCCACCAGGCGGCGCGTGTTGGGGCTGTCGCGGCCGGTGTACCAGCCCAGCGGGCGCTCGCCCGTGAGCTCGCGGATGATCTCCATGGCTTCGGCCATATGGGCGCGCTCGACGGCCTCGTCGAGGTTCTGGTAGTGGATCCACTTGAGTCCGTGGCAGGCGATCTCGTGGCCCAGCTCCTGGAAAGCGGCGCAGGCCTCGGGGTGGCGCCGCAGCGCGGTGGCCACGCCGAAGACCGTGAGCGGCAGGCCGCGCCGTTCGAACTCGCGCAGCAGGCGCCAGACACCCTGGCGCGAACCGTATTCGTAGATGCCTTCCATGCTGATGTGCCGCGCGGCGAAGGCCGCGGGGTTGAACATTTCGGAGAGAAAGGTTTCGGAGGCCGCGTCGCCGTGCAGCACGCTGTTCTCGCCGCCTTCCTCGTAATTGAGCACGAACTGCACGGCAATGCGCGCGCCGTCGGGCCAGCGTGCATGTGGCGGCTTGCGGCCGTAGCCGACGAGATCACGCGGATAGGGGGCCGTGCTGTCGTAGATCATGATGCGGCGGCACCCTTCAGGCCAGCGCCAGCGCGATGTCGCTGGTGGGCGGCTGGCGGTCGAAGGTGAGGTTGGCCATCACGTGCTGCAGGTGCTCGTCCATCAGGCGCACGGCCAGGGCTTCGTCCTTGGCGGCCACGGCCCTGACGATTTCCACATGCTCCTCGTTGGAGTGCTCGGCCGCGCTCTTGGACTGGTAGACCAGGGTGATCAGCGCACAGCGCGAGATCAGCTCCTCCAGCAGCTCGGCCAGTACCAGATTGCCCGTGAGTTCGGCCATGCGCACGTGGAAATCGCCGAGCAGCTCGTTGCGACCAGGCACGTCGTTGTTGGCCACGGCCTTCTTCTCCTCGGCGACATGGGCACGCAGGGCCTTGATCTTGGCCGGCGTGGCCTGACGCACGAAGGTGCGCACCATCTCCAGTTCCAGCATGCGGCGGACCCCGAAGACCTGTCGGGCCTCGTCTACCGAGGGCGTGGCCACAAAGGCACCGCGCGCGGGTTCGAGCCGGATCAGGCGGTTCTGCGCCAGCTGGAACAGGGCCTGGCGCACCAGGGTGCGCGAGACGCCAAAATGGTCGGCCAGCTTCTGCTCCGCCAGCTTGGTGCCGGGGTGCAGGCGGTGCTCGACGATGGCGCGGGTAAGCGATTCAACGATCTGACGGGTGCTGGACGATTCCATTGAATTAATCATAGCTGAATTCCAAAAAATTGTATACACTTTTGGTAGACTGTATCGGTTGCCACAAACAAACCGATGCGGAAATTCCGCGCGCAGGCACGAAGCCTGCATATCAGCGTTACTCTGGAGAAGGCCGATCATGGGACTCAGCACCCACGTACTCGACACCATGCATGGCTGCCCCGCCGCGGGCATGCAGGTGGCGCTCTATACCACCCAAGGCGGGCGCGCGGAACTGGTGCGCCGCTTTGCGCTGGACGCCAACGGGCGCAATCCCGAGGGCCTGCTTTACGATCATGCCAGCCTCAAGGCCGGCACCTACCGCCTGAGCTTCGATGTGAAGGGCTACTTCCTGTCGCGCGGCGTGGCGCTGCCCGAGCCGGCCTTCCTGGACCAGGTGGCGCTCGATTTCGGTGTGGCCGACGCGACGCAGCACTACCATGTGCCCTTGCTGGTCAGTCCCTGGAGCTATTCGACCTACCGCGGGAGCTGACGCAGCCCTCAACCGACCCGATTCCACCCCGGTCGCAGCGGCGCAGACGGTGCCTGTCACAGGCATCGCCAGGGCGCGACCCCAGGGGCTCACAGCGCCCGCAGTGGTGAGCCTGGTTCTTGTATGGTCAGCGTGTCACACGTCTTGTCCTATCTATCGAGTCGTCATGGAAACCTATCTGCTTGACTGGGCCAATCTCCTGCTACGCTGGCTGCACGTGATCGTGGCCATCGCCTGGATCGGCTCCTCCTTCTATTTCGTCTTCCTCGACAGCAGCCTCACGCTGCCCGAAGACGACAAGCTGCGCGGAGAGGGCGCCACCGGCGAGCTCTGGGCCGTGCACGGTGGCGGCTTCTACCACCCGGTGAAGTACGCGGTCTCGCCACCCGGCCTGCCGCCGCATCTGCACTGGTTCTACTGGGAGAGCTACAGCACCTGGCTCAGCGGCTTCGCGCTTTTCCTCGTGTCCTATCTCTGGAGCCCCAGCGTCTATCTGATCGATCCGCGTGTGATGGACTGGTCGCCCGCCGCCGCCATCGCGGCCGCCCTGGCCTTCCTGGTGCTGTTCTGGATCCTCTACGACCTCGCGTGCCGTACCCTGGGCGGCGGCGAGAAAGGCGACGCGAAGGTGGGCGCAGCCGTGGCCCTGCTGGTGGCGCTGACGGCGTGGCTGGCCTGCCACCTGTTTGCGGGGCGCGCGGCCTTCCTGCTGGTGGGGGCCATGCTGGCCACGACCATGAGCGCCAATGTGGCCATGTGGATCATTCCCGGCCAGCGCAAGGTGGTGGCCGCGCTCAAGGCCGGCCAGCCCGTGGACCCCATCCACGGTGTCCGAGGGAAACAGCGCAGCGTGCACAACACCTATTTCACGCTGCCGGTGCTGTTCGCCATGCTCAGCAACCATTACAGCTTCACCTACGCGTCTGCGTACAACTGGGTCTTCCTCATCCTCATCATGGCCGCGGGCGCGGCCATCCGCCAGTTCTTCGTGCTGCGTCACGGCTACAAGCTGGGGCGCAATGCCCATCCCTGGCCGTATGCGGCGGCGGGTGCGGCTGTGCTGCTGGGGCTTATCGTCTGGCTGCGACCGGGGCCGGCGCCAGCGGCACCGGCCCCGGTCGCGCCGAAAGTCGGTTTGGCTCAGGTGCAGGCCGTGGTGGCGCAGCGCTGCGTGATGTGCCACGGCGAGGCCCTGCAGTCCAAGGGCGTGCGCCTGGACAGTGCGGCCGAATTGCAACGCCATGCGCAGCAGGTCTACCAGCAGGCAGTGGTGAGCCGGGTGATGCCCATGAACAACGCCACCGGCATGACCGAGGAGGAGCGCGCCCTGCTGGCGCAGTGGTTCCGCACCGGCGCCCGCGCCGACTGAGGCGTCGGCGCAGCGGGGGGTGCCTTGCAGCAAACCTGGCCTGACACTTGCTTGGATTCTTGCGAGAGTAGAAGCGTTCACCCGGCCTGTGCGGTCGCGGCCGGAAATTGCTCTTGAAATTCAACTTTCAGGAGATCCTTATGACCGCCAAGCTTTACGACCTCACCGAGCTGCAAAAAGAATCGCGCATGGGCGCGATCGGTGCGCTCGACACCACGCGCGAGATTCGCCGCATCGATCTTTCCAATTTCGAGGCCCGCAAGGCCGAGATCGCCGACCAGCTCTGGGATGCGGCGGTGGACGTCGGCTTCTTCCAGCTCGTCAACCACGGCATCCGCCCCGAGGAGATCCGCGCGGCCTTTGCCATGGCCGAGCGCTTCTTCGCCCTGCCGGATGCCGTGAAGGCGCAGTACCCCTTGAAGAAGGCGCTCAACGCCGGCTGGGAAAGCCGCGCCCAGGTGCGCCCCTCGACCGGTACGCCGGATCAGAAGGAGAGCTACCAGATCACGCGCCCGCACATGGCGGAGTTGTGGCCGGCCGAGGCCGAGCTGCCGGGCTTCCAGGCCGCGATGCTGGACTTCGAGCGCAAGAGCTGGGCGATCGGCATGCAGGTGCTGTCCTGTTTCGCGTACAAACTGGGCTTCGACGAGGCCTTCTTCACGCGCGCGCACGACCCCGGGCAGCCCGACTACCAGAGCACGCTGCGCCTGCTGCACTACTACGCGATTCCGCCCGAGGTCCAGGACAAGCTGGAGCTCTGGCGTGCCGGCGCACACACCGACTTCGATTGCCTCACGCTGCTCTACCAGCAGCAGGGCCAGGGTGGCCTGGAGGTCTGCCCGGGCAAGGAGATGGAAGCCCAGGCCTGGACGCCGATTCCGCCGGACGGTGAAACCATCACCTGCAATATCGGCGACATGCTCATGCGCTGGAGCGACGACCGCCTGCCCAGCAACTTCCACCGCGTGCGCAATCCGCGGCCGGGTGAATATATGGGGCCGCGCTACAGCCTGGCCTTTTTCGCCCAGGCCAACCGCAATGCCGTCATCGAAGGCCCGGCGCACAAATACCCGGCCATCACGGCGGGCGACTACCTGCGTCAGCGGGTGGCGGCCAACTTCAAGGCCTATTGAGCCGCGGGCCTGGTTCTGGTGCCGTAAGCCGCGGTGCAGCGCCAGAGGAAATCAGCGGAGTAGTTGAGCGCTGCCGTGCGCGCGAGCACCGCCTCCGCGTGGTTGACCGAGTCCACATTGCTCTGTTCGGCCAGCACGGTCTCGCCATCGGGCGCGACCAGGATCGCACCGAAGGGATGGCGCCCGAGCTCGTCACGCGCACGACGCGCCACTTCGTTGGCGCGCCGCAGGTGGCGGATGACTTGCCCGGGAGACACAGGAGACCCTTGTCAACCCTGCGAGCCGCGGTGCGCCCACCCCGTCGTGTGCCTCTCGATGAAACTGAAGAGTTCGTACATGGCCATGGCCATGGCGCCCACCACGAGCAGGCCGCTGAAGGCCAGGCCCATCTGCATGGCCGAGCCGGCCGAGATCAGCAGGTAGCCGATGCCTTCGTTGGCGGCGGTCATCTCGGACACCGTGGTGCCCACGAAGGCCAGGGTGATGGCCACCTTGAGCGAGCCGAAGAAGTAGGGCATGGAGCGCGGCAGGCCCACCTTGATCAGCACGTCCCAGCGCCTGGCGCCCAGCACGCGCAGCACGTCTTCGAGCTCGGGCTCCAGCGTGGCCAGGCCGGTGGCGATGTTGACCGTGATGGGGAAGAAACTGATCAGGAAAGCCGTGAGGATGGCCGGGCCGATGCCGATGCCGAACCAGACCACCAGGATGGGCACAAAGGCCGCCTTGGGCAGGGCGTTGAAGGCGGTCATCAGCGGGTAGACCGCGGCATAGGCCAGGCGCGAGCTGCCGATCAGGAAACCCAGCAGCACCCCCACCACGATGGCGATGCCGAAGCCCGCCAAGGTGACCCAGAAGGTGCGCCAGGCATGGGCGGCGATGACGGCCTTGTGTTGCAGGGTCTGTTCCCAGATGCGCAGGGGGCTGGGGAAGATGAATTCCGAGACATTGAAGGCCGAGGTGATGATCTGCCAGAGGATGACGATGGCGACCAGCAGCAGCAGCGGGGACCAGCGTTCGAGGTGTTTGCGGTGTTTCGCATTCATGATGATTTCTCCGAGGCGCCTGTCTTCATTGCGGGAACACCGCAGAACCGGCTTCGCCGGGCTGCTGGTGTTGTCCCCCAGGGGGGGATGACGGCCGACGGGCCGGCACAGGGGGGCTTCTCATCGCACCGATGTGGCCGCGCAGTTCGTGCACGATGCCGGTGAACTCGGGGGTGTAGGTCACTTCGAGCTCGCGCGGGCGGGGCAGATCGATCTGCCGCTGCACCACAAAACGTCCCGGACTCTTGCTCATGACGTAGACGGTGTCGGCCAGGAAGACCGATTCGCGCAGGTCGTGCGTGACCAGGATGACGTTGAACTTCTGTGCCTGCCAGAGGTCGCGCAGGGTGCACCAGAGTTCCTCCCGCGTGAAGGCATCGAGCGCGCCGAAGGGTTCGTCCAGCAGCAGCATCTTGGGTTCGTGGATCAGGGCTCGGCAGATGCTCGCGCGCTGCTGCATGCCACCCGAGAGCTCCCAGGGAAATTTTTTGGCATAACCGCCCAGGCCCACGGTCTCGAGCAGCTTGAGCGCACGCTCCTCGAACTCCTTGCGGCGGTCCTTGAACTGCGAGCGGTAGGGCTCAACGATTTCCAGCGGCAGCAGCACGTTGTCCAGCGTGGTCCGCCAGGGCAGCAGGGAGGGGGCTTGGAAGGCCATGCCGGATACCTTGAGCGGGCCGGTCACGGGCTGTCCGTCGACACGGATGCGGCCCATGCTGGGCATCTTGAGGCCGGTCGTCAGCTTCATGAAGGTGGACTTGCCGCAGCCCGAGGGCCCGACGATGGCGATGAACTCGCCCTGGTGCACGTTGAGGTTGATGGCTTCGACCGCGAAGGCGTTCTGGGCCAGCAGCTCGTCGTTGTAGGCCAGCCAGACATCGTCGAACTGGACGAAGGGAGGGGAGGTGGTTTCGGTCGCCATGGTGTTTTATGCAAAAAAATGGCCAGACATGCTGGCCATGGGGTTCAGATCACCATGCGGCTCACTTCTTGGCCGGCGGCAGGATGTTCAGTTCGGCCGCGCTCGGCAGCATGGAGCCGTTCCAGATGGCGGCGGCGTCGACGCGGGTCTTGGTGCCGAACGCGTCGGACACCTGCGAAGCCATCAGCGACAGGCGGCCGGCGTTGACCTGGCCGAACCCTTCCTTGCGTGCGTCCGGGCTGGCGACCACCGAGTCGATGGCCATCTTCAGGCGGCGGGTTTCAAGTTCCACGTTGATGATGCCGTCGCGTGCCTTGACGGTCTCGATGCCGGCGGCCGGGTTGGCCATCACTTCCTTGGCGCCCTTGGTGAAGGCCTTGAGGAAGGCCTTGATCAGCTCG
>JAGWTL010000371.1 GCA_028869035.1 Burkholderiales bacterium
GGCGGCGTCAACGTGGCCATGAGCTGCGACATCCGCATCGCCAGCAGCGACGCGGTGTTCTCCATACCCGCCGCGCGCCTGGGCCTGGGCTACCGTTATTCGGCCATGAAGAACCTGGTGGACCTGGTCGGCCCCGGAGTCGCCAAGGACCTGTTCTTTACCGCGCGCCGTATCAGCGCGGTGGAAGCCAAGGAAGTGGGCCTGATCTCGCGTGTGTGCGCGCCGGACCAGTTGCCCGCACTGCTGGCCGAATACACCCAGGCACTGGCCGCCAACGCGCCGCTGACGGTGCGCGCCGGCAAGGCCATCGTGGCCGAGATCCTCAAGCCTTCGCCCGAGGTGGACTTCGACAAATGCCGCGCATTGATCCAGGGTTGTTTCCAGAGCGAGGACTACGCCGAGGGCCGCAAGGCCTTCATGGAAAAACGCAAGCCCGTATTCCGCGGCAAGTGAAACAAGCAAGGAAAAAGAGATGAAGTCCTACTGGGCCAAGATAAGCGGCGGCAAGATCGAGGTGGAGCTGCGCGACATTCCCCGCCCCGAGGCCGGCCCGGGCCAGCTGCTGGTGCGTGTGCGCGCCGCCGGCCTGAACCGCGGCGAGTTCATCATCGGCCACAGCCTGCAGGTTGAAGGCAGCGCCAAGGCCGCGGGCATGGAAGCGGCGGGGGAGGTGGTGGCCTGCGGTGCGGGCGTCTCAGGCTTCAAGCCGGGCGATGCCGTCATGGGCCGCTGCTCAGGCGGTTTTGCCGAGTTCGTGCTGATGGACGCGCGCGAGGCCCTGCCCAAGCCCGATCGCTTGAGTTGGGAGCAGGCCTCGGCCGTGCCTCTGACCGGCCTGGTGGTGCACGACATGCTGGTGCTGCAGGGCCATCTGCAGGCAGGACAGTGGCTGCTGATCCCGGGTGTGTCCTCCGGCTTGGGCGTGACCGCGCTGACCATGGCCAAAGCCCTGGGCGCGAAAGTCATCGGCACCTCGGGCTCGCAGGCCAAGCTCGACCATCTCAAGACCCTGGGCCTGGATCTCGGCATCTGTACGCGCCAGCCTGATTTCCATGATGCGGTCATGCAGGCCACCGGCGGCAAGGGCGTGAACCTCGTGGTCAACGCCGTGGGCGGCACGATGTTCGCCGAGAGCATGCGTTGCCTGGGTTTCCAGGGCCGCCTGGCCGTGGTGGGTTATGTCGACGGTGTGCTGCATGCCGAGATCGACCTCGACGCCTTGCACGCCAAGCGCCTCACGCTGTTCGGCGTGTCCAACAAGCTGCGCAACGCCGACATGAAGGCCGAGGGCCTGCCGCCCTTCAAGGCGCAGATCCTGCCCATGCTGGCCGATGGCCGCATCGTGCCGCTGGTGGACCGTGTGCTGCCCTTTCAGCAACTCGCCGAGGCCAAGGCCGCCATGGAAGCCGCCCGGCACATGGGCAAGATCGTCCTGGCCGGTCTGCCCTGAATCTGCATTCCGTCACGAGCCAACCATTCACAACGAGGAGATACGACATGCACAAACGCAAACTGCTGCTGGCTGCCCTGATCCTGGGCACCTCTTCCCAGGTCGCTCTGGCCCAGGCGCCGGCCTACCCGAACAAGCCCGTGAAACTGGTGGTGGGTTTCGCTCCGGGTGGCGCCGCCGATTTTGTCGCCCGTGCCATCGGCGAGTCCTTGAGCCGTGCCCTGGGTCAACCTATCGTGATCGAAAACAAGGCGGGTGCCGGCTCGAGCATCGCGGCCGAGGCCGTGGCCAAGTCCGCACCCGATGGCTACACCCTGCTGATCGCCAGCCCGAGCAGCATCTCGGTCAACCCGGCGCTCAACACCAAGCTGGGTTACAAGCCCAGCGACCTGTTGCCCGTGACCAAGCTCACGGCTTCGCCGCTGGTGATTGCGGCCAACCCTGCGGCGGGCATCAGCTCGGTCAAGGAACTGATCGCAAAGGCCAAAGCCGCACCCGGCAGCCTGAACTACGCCACGTCGGGCAACGGGTCTGCGCCGCATCTGGGCGCCGCACATTTCAGCCAGGTGGCCGGTGTGAAGATGCAGCACATCCCCTTCCGCGGCGGCGCCCCGGCCATCCAGTCGGTGATTGCGGGTGACACGCAGCTGACCTTTGGCACGCCGCCTTCGGTGCTGCCCATGATCCAGGCCGGGCGCCTCAAAGGTCTGGCGGTGAGCACGACAGAACGCACCCCCCTGGTGCCAGGTGTGCCCGGCATGCGCGAAGCCGGTTTGCCCGACTACAGCATCGAGTTCTGGTACGGCATCTTTGTGCCTGCGGCCACACCCGCCCCGGTGGTCAAAAAGATCTACGAAGCGGCGCAATGGGCCATGGGCCAAGCGAACGTGAAAGCGGCCCTGGCCCGCGAAGGCACCGATGTGGACTTGTCCAAATCCCCCGAACAATTCGCGGCGTTTTTGCAGGAAGATGCCAAGTTCTGGGTCAAGCTGGTCAAAAGCGCTGGCGTGAAACTCGACTGACAAGGAGTGTGCAAGATGGTGAAAGACGGAGTGCTTCAAGTTGAACCGATGCAAGGCCGCTGCACGGCCGCCGAGTGGCAAGCGCGCGTGGACCTGGCCGCCTGCTACCGGCTGGTGGACCTGTACGGCCTGTCGGACATGATGGCCAACCACGTGTCGAGCCATGTGCC
>JAGWTL010000440.1 GCA_028869035.1 Burkholderiales bacterium
ACAGCATGGGCTGGATGGTCAGGTAGCCGATCACCACCGAGGGGATGGCCAGCAGCACCAGCGGCACCGTCACCACCCAGGGCGACTCGTGCGGCTCGTGGTGCTCGGCCTGGCCATGACCGTGATCATGGTCATCATGGTGGGCATCGGGGTTCTGGTCGTAACGCTCCTTGCCGTGGAAGACCAGGAAGTACATGCGGAAGGAATAAAAGGCTGTCACGAAGACGCCGGCCAGCACCGCGAAGCTGGCGAAGCCGCTGCCCCAGAGGTGGCTCTCATGGACGGCCTCGATGATGCTGTCCTTGGAATAGAAACCGGCGAACAGCGGCGTGCCGATCAGGGCCAGGGAACCGAGCAGCGAGGTGATCCAGGTGATGGGCATGTACTTGCGCACGCCGCCCATCCAGCGGATGTCCTGGTTGTGGTGCATGCCGATGATGACCGAGCCCGCGCCGAGGAAGAGCAGCGCCTTGAAGAAGGCGTGCGTCATCAGGTGGAACACGGCCACCGAATAGGCCGACGCACCCAGGGCCACCGTCATGTAACCCAGTTGCGAGAGCGTGGAATAGGCCACCACGCGCTTGATGTCGTTCTGAATGATGCCGAGGAAACCCATGAACAGCGCCGTGATGGCGCCGATGACCATGATGAAGCTCAGGGCCGTGTCCGACAGCTCGAACAGCGGCGACATGCGCGCGACCATGAAGATGCCGGCCGTCACCATGGTGGCGGCGTGGATCAGCGCGGAGATGGGCGTGGGGCCTTCCATGGAGTCGGGCAGCCAGACGTGCAGCGGGAACTGGGCCGACTTGCCCATGGCGCCGATGAACAGGCAGATGCAGATCACGGTGATCAGCAGCCATTCGGTGCCAGGGAAGATCAAGGTGCCGAGCTCGCCGCTCTTGGCGAAGACTTCGTTGTAGTTCAGCGTGCCGGCGTAGGCGGCGATCAGGCCGATGCCCAGGATGAAGCCGAAGTCACCCACGCGGTTGACCAGGAAGGCCTTCATGTTGGCAAAGATGGCCGTGGGCTTGTTGAACCAGAAACCGATCAGCAGGTAGGACACCAGGCCCACCGCCTCCCAGCCGAAGAAGAGCTGCAGCAGGTTGTTGCTCATGACCAGCATGAGCATGGAGAAGGTGAACAGGGAGATGTAGGCGAAGAAGCGGTTGTAGCCCTCGTCTTCCTCCATGTAGCCGATGGTGTAGAGGTGCACCATGAGCGAGACGAAGGTCACCACGCACATCATCATGGCGGTCAGGCCGTCGACCATGAAGCCGACTTCCATCTTGAGGCCGCCGACCACCATCCACTCGTAGATGGTTTCGTTGAAGCGTGCGCCATCCATGGCCACGCTCTTGAGCGTCATGGCGGAAATGATGAAGGCCAGCAGCACACCCAGGATGGTGACGGTGTGCGAGAGGCGGCGGCCGATCCAGTTGCCGCCGAGTTTGGTGCCGAGGATGCCGGCCAGCGCGGAGCCGACCAGCGGCGCCAGCGGCACCGCCAGCAGCGTGGATGCAGAAAGGGTTTGACTCATCTTCTTTACCTTGATGAACCGACGGGTTCAGCCCTTGAGCGTGTGGAGTTCGTCCACATTGATGCTGGACTTGTTGCGGAACAGCAGCACCAGGATGGCCAGGCCGATGGCCGATTCGGCCGCTGCCACGGTGAGGATGAAGAACACGAAGACCTGGCCGTGCATGTCGCCCAGGTAGTGCGAGAAGGCCACGAAGTTCAGGTTGACCGCCAGCAGCATGAGCTCGATGGCCATGAGCAGCACGATCAGGTTCTTGCGGTTCAGGAAGATGCCGACCACCGCGATGGCAAACAGCGCGGCGCCCAGCGTCAGGTAGTGACCCAGGGTCAGTGTCATGGCTTGTTCTCCTCGGGCGCGGCGGCCGGGGGCGCGGCGCGGGTGGTCTCGACTTTCACGATGGCCAGGCGATCGCTGGCGCGCACGCGCACCTGCAGGGACGGGTCGATGGCCTTGCTGTCCTTGCGCTCGCGCAGGGTCAGCGCGATGGCGGCAATCATGGCCACCAGCAGGATGCAGGCGGCCACCTGGACCGGGTAGACGTATTCGGTGTAGAGCAGGATGCCCAGCTCCTTGGAGTTGGAGACGTCCACCGCCGCCTGGCCGATGACCTGGGCCACGGCCGGCTCGTCGCTGACACGGAAGCCCGAGAGCAGCACGGCGGCCATTTCCAGCACCACGACGGCGCCCAGGGTGGCGGCCAGCGGCAGGTGCTTCCAGAAGCCCTGGCGCATCTGGTCGATCTTGATGTCCAGCATCATGACCACGAAGAGGAAGAGCACCATCACCGCGCCAAGGTAGACCAGCACCAGGGTGATGGCCAGAAACTCGGCCTTCAGCAGCAGCCAGATGGCCGAGGCCTGCGAGAAGGACAGCATGAGGAAGAGCACGGCGTGCACGGGGTTGCGTGCCGTGATGACCCGGAAGGCTGCGAACAGCAGCACCGCCGAGAACAGGAAGAAGAAGCCGGTTTTGACGTCCATGATCGGTTCGTAGTGGTTCGTGGCGCCTTAGCGGTATTTCCCGTCGGCCGCGCGGGCGGCAGCGATCTCGGTCTCGTAGCGGTCGCCCACGGCCAGCAGCATGTCCTTGGTGAAGTACAGG
>JAGWTL010000372.1 GCA_028869035.1 Burkholderiales bacterium
GAAGTGCTGAAGCAGCGCGAGTGAGCCCAGGGCCACCGACGCCCCTACTATCTCCGCAAGGTCTCTGGCGACATAACTCAGCAAACCATAAGCCCCACTGTAGGCAAGAGTCATCCAGGTCAGGACCACGGCGCCTAGATAAAGGCGCTCACCCCAAGTCAGCCTGCCCACGGTATTCAAACCGAGAGCGGTCTTCTCAGGTGTTTTTATGAGGCCGTAGAAGTAATGAAAAAGGACGGCGCCTCCGCCAGCGAGAGCGGCGCCAAAGGCAAATTGCGCAGTTGACGGCATGTCGAGTTCCTCCCTAGCTCGATGATGCGGCTAACATGGGAGCAAGGCAAGGAGCCCATACCAGTTACCTGCACTTCTGGTGCTTCTTCCGCAGCTGTCTGCACTCTCCTGGCGGCAAGGGGTCTGGGTCGGCCCAGAGCCCCGTCTTTGCAGCCTTGGCCCGAGCTTCTATCGTCTTCGACGGTGCTGAACAGCTTTGCAAGTTGCCAATTGAGTTGTCAGGCTGGACCAAGTGGTGCGTCGGTGTCGCTCATGCAAGAGCAAATCCATTGCCGTCTGAAGTCGAGTTTGGCAGGCTCGATGGAAGAGCGTACGCTGAGATTCTGTAGCCCGCTCGTTCAGCAGCCACTTCAGGGCTGGCGGGGTTTTGGTTTGGCGAGGCGGGATTTCGGGCATGGCGCTTCATGAGGGATACGGTACCCCCGTGAAGCGAACGCAATTGCTCAGAAACTGAGCAAAATGGCCCCGAAGGGCCCTGTTAGTGACCACTCAGGGCCATCTGCTTATTAACACCCTATCCCGGCTGGGCCTAGAACGAGGCGGACAGCGCCGTGCGCACACGCTCGGCGCTGATGTCCTTGAGGCAGCGCAGGTGGCCCAGCGGGCACTCGCGCTGGAAGCAGGGCGCGCAGTCCAGCGGAGGCAGGTAGGCGGGGTCGTCCTTGAGCCAGAGCACGCGGGCGCGGGCGCTCAGGGGAGGCGTGTGCTCGGGGCTGCTGGAGCCGAAGATGGCCACCTGGGGCACGTCCAGGGCCGCGGCCACGTGCATGAGCCCGGTGTCGTTGCTGATGACACGACGCGCGGCGGCAATCAGGGCAAAGGCCTCGGCCAGGCCGGTGGCGCCGGCCAGGTTGCGGCAGTCGGCGCCGGCAGCCAGGGCCACGATCTCGTTGCCCAGCGGCGCCTCCTTGCCCGAACCCAGCACGATCACCGGAGCGTCGAGCTGCTGCGCCAGTTCGGCATAACGCTGCACAGGCCAGCGCTTGGCCGGGCCGTACTCGGCGCCCGGCACGAAGACATAGTAGCCGCCGCGCACCAGCCCCAGCTCGGCCAGCACGGCATCGCACTGGGCCGCTTCGACCTGCAGGTGCGGCCGGTCGACCCCGGTGCCAGCCTCACCACTGAGCGCCGAGTAGAAGACCACCATGGGCGGCCGCTTGTCCTTCGGGGGGTTCTTCAGGCGGTGCGTGAGCAGGCCCACACGCGCCTCACCCAGATAGCCCACGCGCTTCGGAATGCTGGCCAGGAAAGGGAGCAAGGCGCTCTTGAGCGAATTGGGCAGCACATAGGCCACATCGAAGCGACCCTCGATCTGCCGGGCCAGGGTGCGTCGCGCCTTGAACTGCAGGCCGCCATGGGCAAAGGGGAATTCGATGACCTCGGTCACCTGAGGCATGGCGCGGTAGACCGGCGCCACCCAGGGCAGGGCCCCCACCGTGAGCCGCTCGCCGCGCGCAGCGAGGCGGCGCATCAAAGGCTCGGTCATCACCGCGTCCCCGATCCACTGGGGCGCAATGACCAGGGCCGCGGTATCGCGGCCCTGTGCTTTAGTGATGCGCGGCGAAATGTTCACCGGCCTTGAGCTTGTACACGGTGCCGCAATAGGGGCACTTGGCCTCACCGGTGTGGGCCACGTCCAGGTAGACCTTGGGGTGGCTGTTCCAGAGCTTCATGTCGGCCTTGGGACTGGGACAGTAGACGCCGCCCTGGGCGTTCAGGTCCTGGGCCAGCAACTCGATGGTGGACTTGCTCATAGTTACCTTTACTTGATCAGTGGGTGTCAGAGCACATCGCCGACGCGAGTGGTCTGACCCGCCAGATTTCAAACCTTCGTGAGCCAGTGGGCGTACTTGGGGTTGCGGCCGTTGACGATGTCGAAGAAGGCGCCCTGGATCTTCTCCGTGATCGGGCCGCGCGAACCGATGCCGATCTCGACGCGGTCGAGTTCGCGGATCGGGGTCACTTCAGCGGCGGTGCCGGTGAAGAAGGCCTCGTCGGCGATGTAGATCTCATCGCGCGTGATGCGCTTTTGAACGATCTCCAGACCCAGGTCCCTGGCGATGTGGAAGACGGTGTTGCGCGTGATGCCGTTGAGCGCGCCGGCGGACAGGTCGGGCGTGTAGATCACGCCGCCCTTGATGATGAAGATGTTCTCGCCGGCGCCTTCGGACACGAAGCCGGACGAATCCAGCAGCAGGGCTTCGTCGTAACCGTCGTCCGTGGCTTCCATATTGGCCAGGATGGAGTTGCTGTAGTTGCTCACCGCCTTGGCCTGCGTCATGGTGATGTTGACGTGGTGGCGGGTGTAGCTGGAGGTCTTGACGCGGATGCCGCGCTTCA
>JAGWTL010000373.1 GCA_028869035.1 Burkholderiales bacterium
GCTCGACGTTGGCCTCCAGGAAGCCTTCCTTGCTGCCGCAGTCGTAGCGCTTGCCGGCATAGGTGTAGGCGTAGGCGGCCTCGTGCTTCAGCAGGCCGGCGATGCCGTCGGTCAGCTGGATCTCGCCGCCGGCGCCGCGCGGCTGCTGGCGGATCTGTTCGAACACACCCGGGGTCAGGATGTAGCGGCCGGCCACGGCCAGGCGTGAAGGCGCCACCTCGGGCGCCGGCTTCTCGACGATGCGCTCGATCTGCAGCAGGCGCTCGCCGGCCGGCGTGCCGGCCACGATGCCGTAGCGGCGCACCTGCTCCTGCGGCACCTCCTGCACGGCCAGCACCGAGCGCCCCAGGCGCTGGTAGACCTCGGCCATCTGAGCCAGCACAGGCTGGCCACCGGGCGGGCCCATCATCAGATCGTCGGCCAGCAGCACGGCAAAAGGCGAGTTTTCCGTCAGGTGCTCGGCACACAGCACGGCATGGCCCAGGCCCAGGGCACGCGGCTGGCGCACATAGGAACACAGCATGTCCTCGGGCTGCACCGAGCGCACCAGGTCCAGCAGGGCCTGTTTGCCCGATTGCTCCAGCTCGTTCTCCAGCTCGTAGGCGGTGTCGAAATGGTCTTCGATGGCGCGCTTGTTGCGCCCCGTCACGAAGACCATGTGGCGGATGCCGGCCGCATAGGCCTCTTCCACCGCGTACTGGATCAGCGGCTTGTCCACCACGGGCAGCATCTCCTTGGGCGCTGCCTTGGTGGCGGGCAGGAAACGCGTGCCCAGGCCGGCCACGGGGAACACCGCTGTCTTGATTTTGTTATTCAACTTCGACTCCCTTCAATGGCTATGACGCCCGCTGCGCGGGTATGACCTCGCCGCCAAGCGGCATCGCTGACGAAATGACTGAAGTCATGCGGGCGCAGCCCGCATCTTCCATACGCCGCAGGCGCAAGATCATTTTGTCATGCTTCATGCGACCAGCCGCGCCAGCTGGTCCCGGATCTTGGCCAGCGTGGCCGTGAAGTCGGCCATGCGCTTGTTCTCCTGCTCGATCACGGCCGGCGGCGCCTTGGCCACGAAGGCCTCGTTGCTCAGCTTGCTCTTGGCCTTGGCGATCTCGCCTTCCAGGCGCGTGGCTTCCTTGCCCAGGCGCAGCTTTTCGGCGGCCACGTCCACTTCCATGTGCAGGCACAGGCGGGCCTCGCCCACCACGGCCACGGGCGCGGCCTGGGCGGCAGCGGCCCACGCGGCTTCGGCCTTGAAGACCTTGACCTCGCTGAGCTTGGCCAGGGCCTGCAGCACCGGCGCCCACTGCTCCAGGAAAGCCGTCTCGCCCGCGCTGCTGGCCACGGCGTAAAGCGGCAGGCGCGTGGACGGTGACACATTCATCTCGCCGCGCAGGTTGCGGCAGGCGTCGACGAACTGGCGCAGGCGGGCCACCTCGGCCATGGCGGCGGCGTCGATGCGCTCGGGCTGGCTCACGGGATAGGCGGCCACGCTCACCGACTCACCGGCACGGCCGGCGACGGGCGCCACCTTCTGCCACAGCTCCTCGGTGATGAAGGGGATCAGCGGGTGCGCCAGGCGCTGGATGGTTTCCAGCGTGCGGATCAGGGTGCGGCGCGTGGCGCGCTTTTGCGCATCGTCGCCGGTATTGATCTGCACCTTGGCGATTTCCAGGTACCAGTCGCAGAACTCGTTCCAGACGAAGTCGTAGAGGGTGTTGGCGACGTTGTCCAGGCGGTAATCGGCAAAGCCCTGCGCCACTTCGGCTTCGACCTGCTGCAGCAGCGAAACGATCCAGCGGTCGGCGGCACTGAAGCTCAGGTAGCCATGGAAGGGGCCGCCGGGTACACATTGCTCCTTGGTGTGCTCCTCCAGGCCGCAGTCATGGCCCTCGCAGTTCATCAGCACGAAACGCGTGGCGTTCCAGAGCTTGTTGCAGAAGTTGCGGTAGCCCTCGCAGCGCTTGCTGTCGAAGTTGATGTTGCGCCCCAGCGAGGCCAGCGACGCGAAGGTGAAACGCAGCGCGTCGGCACCGAAGGCGGGAATGCCGTTGGGGAACTCCTTCTCGGTGTTCTTGCGCACCTGCGGCGCCGTCTCGGGCTTGCGCAGGCCGACCACGCGCTTGTCCAGCAACGGGGCCAGCGCGATGCCGTCGATTAGGTCCACCGGGTCCAGCACATTGCCTTCGGATTTGCTCATCTTCTGGCCCTGGGCGTCACGCACCAAGCCGTGGATGTAGACGTGCCTGAACGGCACCCTGCCGGTGAAGTGGGTCGTCATCATGATCATGCGCGCGACCCAGAAGAAGATGATGTCGTAGCCCGTGACCAGCACCGTCGAGGGCAGGTAGAGGTCGAAGTCCTCCGTCTGCTCGGGCCAGCCCATGGTGCTGAAGGGCACCAGCGCCGACGAATACCAGGTATCGAGCACGTCCTCGTCGCGCGTGAGCTTCTTGCCCGGGGCCTGGGCCTGCGCTTCGGCCTCGCTGCGCGCCACGATCACGTTGCCGGCCTCGTCGTACCAGGCCGGGATCTGGTGGCCCCACCAGAGCTGGCGCGAGATGCACCAGTCCTGGATGTTGTTCATCCACTGGTTGTAGGTGTTGACCCAGTTCTCGGGCACGAA
>JAGWTL010000374.1 GCA_028869035.1 Burkholderiales bacterium
GGACGGTGGTGACACCTGGCAGGGTTCGGCCACCTCGCTGTGGACGAATGCGCAGGACATGGTGGACGCCTGCAAGTTGCTGGGCGTGGACATCATGACCGGCCATTGGGAGTTCACCTACGGCATGGAGCGGGTCAAGGAGATCATCGAGAAGGACTTCGCCGGCAAGATCGATTTCGTGGCGCAGAACGTCACCACCGCCGACTTCGGTGACCCGGTGTTCAAGCCCTATGTGATCCGCGAGATGAACGGCGTGCCCTGCGCCATCATCGGCCAGGCTTTCCCCTACACCCCCATCGCCAACCCGCGCTACATGGTGGCGGACTGGTCCTTCGGCATCCAGGACGAGAGCATGCAGAAGGTGGTGGACGAGGTGCGCGCCAAGGGGGCCCAGGTGGTGGTGGTGCTCTCGCACAACGGCATGGACGTGGACCTCAAGATGGCCAGCCGCGTGAGCGGCATCGACGCCATCCTGGGCGGCCACACGCACGACGGCATGCCCGTGGCGAGTATCGTCAGCAACAAGGGCGGCCAGACCATCGTCACCAATGCCGGTTCCAACGGCAAGTTCCTGGGCGTGCTGGACTTCGAGGTCAAGGATAAAAAGGTCAGCGACTTCCGCTACAAGCTGCTGCCCATCTTCGCCAACATGCTGCCGGCCGACCGCGAGATGGACGCGCTGATCACGAAGGTCCGTGCGCCCTACGAGAGCAAGCTGGGCGAGGTGCTGGCCGTGACCGAAGGCACGCTGTACCGCCGTGGCAATTTCAACGGCACGGGCGACCAGCTGCTGCTGGATGCGCTGATCGATGTGCAGGGCGCGGACCTCGCTTTCTCCCCGGGTTTCCGCTGGGGCACCAGCCTGCTGCAGGGCCAGGCCATCACGCGTGAATGGCTCATGGACATGACGGCCACCACCTACTCCTACGCCACGGTCAGCGAGATGAGCGGCGCCATGATCAAGACCGTGTTGGAAGACGTCTGCGACAACCTCTTCAACCCCGATCCCTATTACCAGCAGGGCGGCGACATGGTGCGCGTGGGTGGGCTGCAATACAGCTGCAACCCGCTGGCCGGCATGGGCAAGCGCATCGACAACATGCGCCTGAACGGCAAGCTGATCGAAGCCGACAAGAGCTACAAGGTGGCCGGCTGGGCCCCGGTGGCCGAAGAGGCGAAGAGCGCCGGCAACAAGCTGGTCTGGGACGTGGTCGAGACCTGGCTCAAGGCGCGTGGCGGCAAGGTGGCGCCGCGCAAGCTCAACATGCCGAAGGTCGAGGGCGTGCTGCCCAACCCGGGCTACGCCGCGCTGTAAGGCAGGGCACCCGCATGAGCACGGGCCCTGCGGGGCCTGTTCTCATTTCAGCGGATCTGCTCGATGGAAAACTTCTTGTCCAGCACGATGGCCGGGATCAGCGCATAACCCCGGTTCTGCCAGTGCATCAGCTCGGTGATGGCCGAGGGCGCCACCTCCACGAAGTCCTGCATTTCGGCCGCGGTGTAGCCGTAGTCCTGCAGCGCCAGGCCGCAGACCTTGAACTTCACGCCCATGTCGGCGTAGTAGCGCATGCGCTGCAGAACTTCCTGGTAACGCTCCTGGTTCTTCTTCGCCAGCGTCACGATCTCGGTGCCGTGCAGCAGCACGATGATGCTCATGTCTTCAGGGAACATGCTGTAGGGCGCCTCGGTCAGCGGATTGACCAGGCTGCGCACCCAGTACAGGGCCGCGCCCAGCTTGGCCGGGTCGTCGAGAAAGATGTCGACCAGGGCCTTGGGGTTCTGGTAGGGCGTCCGCACCACCTTGGCCTGGGCCAGGGCGGGAGCGGCCTGGAAGGCCAGCAGCAGGACCATGACGAGGCAGGTGCGGGCGTACAAAAGCACGGTGCTCAGGCGCAACATGGGGGAACTCCTTATGGCCAGAGGCCTGGCGAGACCGTCATGATAGTTCTCATGAGATGCCGCATGCTGTGCAAGCACCTGCTCTTGCTGACCCTGGCAGGCTTGCTCACCGCCTGTTCGACCCTGCTGCCGGAAACGCATACCAACTCCACGAGTTTCCAGAGTTTTGACGAGGCGCGCACGGCTGTCGAGGCGCTGGAGCCGCGCAAGAGTGACCGCAAGGCGATGGAGAACAACGGCTTTGCGCCCACCCAGCATCCCAATATGACCTGGCTGACCCATGCCGATGTGGCCCACCGTTTTGCGTCGGGCTCGCTGCTCAGGCGTGACGATCTGGACCAGGGGGTGGTGGCCTGTCTGGAAGCGCGCGACGCCTGTCGCGGTGTGGAAATCGTCGGCGCCCGGATTTCCAGGGTGCGCACGGGCTCCTTCTGGCCCGACTTCCTGAATTTCTACCGCCGCACGGAGACCACGGGCTGGCGTTTCAACGCGCTGGTGCTGCTCGTCGGCGATCAGGTGGTCTACCGCTCCTGGGGTGGCCAGCCCAAGGTGGATGAAGTGGAAATCATCCAGCGACCGATGGGGCCGTTGCAGAACATCATCCCGTGAAGCGGGCGGTGCGACGCCGGTGAGAGGGTGTCAGTGTGGTGCCCCCGACAGGAATCGAACCTGTATCTGCCCCTTAGGAGGGGGCCGTTCTATCCATTGAACTACGGTGGCTG
>JAGWTL010000047.1 GCA_028869035.1 Burkholderiales bacterium
CGGACTGCAGGTCAGGCTCTTCTTACGCCGGCATTAACCGGATCAAGTTCGCGGGTTCGGATCACCATCTCAGCACATCACGTGTGCACCCCGGGCAAGACGGACTGTAGCCGACCCGGCGGCACCCGGAACATGACCCAGGTCAATTTTTCACTGCGATGAGAAACGTCGGCTGTGCTCGTAGGGGAAAACGTCGTAGACGTGACCCTGCTGGATGCGTTCCTTGTGGCTCTGCCAGAAGACCGGATCGAGCAGATCGGGGTGGTGTTTCATGAACACCTCGCGCACGGCCGGGTTGCCCAGCAGGAAAGGCGCGAAGGTCTCGGGGAACACATCACGCGGACCGACCTTGTACCAGACCTCGCCGCTCATCTCTTCTTCCTCGTTGCGCGGGGCGGGCACCTGGCGGAAGTTGCAGTCGGTGATGTACTCGATCTCGTCGTAGTCGTAGAACACCACCTTGCCCTGGCGGGTCAGCCCGAAGTTCTTCCACAGCATGTCGCCGGGGAAGATGTTGGCCGCCACCAGGTCCTTGATGGCATTGCCGTACTCGATGACGGTACGCTCCAGCTGGCGGCGTGCGCGGCTGGCTTCCTCCGAGGTGTTGGCCGGATCGGCCGCGCCGGCGTCGAAGGCTTCCTGCAGGTAGATGTTGAGCGGGATCATGCGCCGCTCGATGTAGAGATGCTGGATGATGACTTCGCTGCGCCCGTCCTGGTCGCGATCGCTGATCTCCAGCTGGCTGGGCGCGAACTTGTGGATCTCGGCGATCAGCGCCTCGTCGAAGCGCTCCAGCGGAAATGCCACCAGGCTGTACTCCAGCGTGTCGGCCATGCGGCCCACGCGGTCGTGCTGCTTGACCAGCAGGTATTTGCCCTTCACCTGTTCACGCGTGGTGTCCTTCGGGGGCGGGTACCAGTCCTTGATGATCTTGAAGACGTAGGGGAAGGAGGGCAGGTCGAACACCAGCATGACCATGCCCTTGATGCCGGGTGCGATACGGAAGCGGTCGCTCGAATGCTGGAGGTGGTAGAGAAAGTCACGGTAGAACAGGGTCTTGCCCTGCTTGGCCAGGCCCAGGGCGTTGTAGAGCTCGGCCCGCGGCTTGCGCGGCATCAGGCCGCGCAGGAACTGCACATAAGCCGAGGGCACTTCCATGTCCACCATGAAATAGGCCCGGGCGAAGCTGAAGAGCATGAGCAGGTCGTCCTCGCCAAACAGCGCGGCGTCGATCACCAACCCGCCCTGCTCGCCGTGCAGGATGGGCAGGGCAAAGGGCACCTCGACAAAGCCGTTGATGATCTTGCCCACCACGTAGGCGCCCTTGTTGCGGAAGAACAGGCTGGACAGGACCTGCACCTGGAAATTGGTGCGCAACTTGTTCTGGCCCAGCAGGTCGTTGACCGCGGCCAGCACATGGCCGACATCCCGTTCCAGATCCTCGAAAGGGCACTGCAGCCGGAAGTTGCCGATGATGCGCTCCACAGTCTCGCGCAGGGTCTCGCGCGTGGGGTAGTAGGCGCGGTAGGTCGGCCGGGCGGCGGGCTCGTCGTTCTCGATGTACTCGGTGCTGACCGCAGGGCGCACGAAGATGAAGTCGTTGTGGAAGTGCGTGCGGTGCAGGATCTTGGTGGTGACCGAGTTGAAAAAGGTCTCGGCCAGTTCGGGCTGGTGGTGGTCCACCAGCAGGCCGATGTAGTGCAACTTGACCTGCTGCCAGATGGCCATGGGCTGGGTGCCGGCCTGGAAGGCCTGCTCCAGCCGGCTCACGCACTCCCTGACACGCAGGTCGTAGAACTCGATGCGTTCGCGCTGGGCCCGCTGCTGGCCATGCCAGTCGGCCATCTCGAAACGGTGCTGGGCGCGTGCGGACTCGGTGCGGAAGAGCTGGTAATGGCGGTTGAAGCCGTCCATCATCGCCAGGGCGATGTCGTAGGCAACGGTCGAATCGAGCCGCTGCGGAAACACGATCAGGGCCTGTTCACACTGATTGCTGAAGTGCGAACAGGCTTCAGCTCCTGGCGGCGACCACGCTCTGGATGGCCGCCCGGTACAGGGGCTCGATGGAATCGGTGCTGGCGACGGTCATCTGCAGGTCCTGCAGCAGGCCGTCATGCACGCCGAAGGCCCAGCCGTGGATGCTGACCTGCTGGCCGCGCGCCCAGGCGTCCACCATGACGGTGCTGACGCAGACGTTGACCACCTGCTCGATGACGTTGAGGTCGCACAGGGCATTGGCGCGCTGCGCTTCGGGCAGGCGCTCCAGAAGATCGCGGTGGCGATCACGCACGTCCTGGATGTGGCGCAGCCAGTTGTCGGCCAGGCCGATGCGCGCGCCTTCGAAGGCGGCCTGCACACCGCTGCAACCGTAGTGGCCCACGACCATGATGTGCTCGACCTTGAGCCGCTCCACCGCGAACTGGATGGCCGACAGGGCGTTCAGGTCCGAATGCACCACCACATTGGCGACGTTGCGGTGCACGAAGACCTCACCCGGCTCCAGCCCCGTGATCTGGTTGGCCGGCACGCGGCTGTCGGAGCAGCCTATCCACATGTACTTGGGCGTCTGCTGCTTGACCAGGCCCGTAAAAAACCCGGGGCGCTCGCGCTCCATCTGGGCCGCCCATAGTCGGTTGTGGGAAAAGAGGTCGTTGACGGATTTGTTCATGGCTCCATTCTCACTTAGGTCGATTCAAGGCCGCCCGCACATTCCAGTCCAGCAGGCCGAGCTGCGCGCGCGCCAGGGCGTCGCTTTTCGGATCGAACTGGCAGCTGGCGGCCCTCTTCGGGTCCACGGGTGAGCAGATGAAACTGGCCGGGTTGCCCAGCGTCCAGCCCCCCTGCGCATTGCGGGCATTGCCGTAGTAGTTCACGCTCAGCGGCGCGTTCAACGCCGGGTTCGCCTGCTTCGTCGGATCGAGCAGCAGGTTGCGCCCGGTCTGGACGTAACCACTGTTCACGCCCAGCAAAGGCAGCAGCGTGGGGAACATGTCGCGGTGGCTGGCCGGCAGCTGGCGCTGCGGGCCGCAGTTCAGGCCTTCGTCCCAGATCACGAAGGGCACCTGGCTGATCAGGTAACGCCGTTCGGGCGTGGCGTAGAGGCCGAAGCTGCGCACATTGTGGTCGCCGGTGGCGGCGATCACGGTGTTGTGGCGCAGCGGGCCGTTGCGCACCTCCTGCACCAGGCCGCCGAGCTGGTCGGTGGCGTAGTGATAGGAATCGATGTTGAGCCACAGGGTGTCGGCATTGCGCTCGCCGCCCCACTTCGCCTGATTGCGCTTGACACGCTGGTATTCGGGCGGCAGGTCGTAAGGCGGGTGGTTGGTGGCCGTCAGCACGAAGACGAAAAGCGGTTTGTCCTGCGGCTTCTTCAGGCGCTCGGACAGGTAGCGGAACACATAACTGTCCCACACGCCCCAGATACCGAGCTCGGCCTCGGGGTAGGCGGCCTTCAGGTGGCTGGCGTCGACCACCTCGTCGAAACCCTGGGTCTTGAGCACGCGGTCCAGTTCGCGCCAGCCTGAACGCGCCGAAGTCACGAACAGGGTGCGGTAACCGGCCTGCCTGAGCAGCAGCGGAACGGCCCAGGGGATGGGCGTCTTGCCCTGCGGCCCCAGAGTGAGCGGCGTGATGGGCGTGGAGAAAAGAATAGCTTCCAGCGAAGGGTGCGTGCCGGGCTGGGCCGAGTCGAAGTTGGAGAAGTGACAGGCGCCGGGCAGGGTGGGCGCCAGCCGGCCCAGCACATCGAAGTCCTTGGGGTCGTGGTAGAGGAAGGGCTCGGCGCTCCAGGACTCCATGAGGAAGAACAGCAGGTTCTTGCGCGGCCCCGAAGCCGGCGCCGCGCCCTGCGCGATGAGGGAGGCGCGCAGGGCCTGCTCGTCCCGGGCCTCGATGCCCAGCGCCTGCGCGGCTTCCATGGGCGAGCCGTAGCCCAGGCGCTTCAGGCCCAGCAGGGGATCGCTGAGGTTCTGCGAGTCGCGCCGCGCGTCCCAGGCGAACTTGAACGCGATCACGCCGTTGGGCACCATGTCGTTGAGGAACTGCGAAGTGGTCACCGAGACGTTCTGCCGCCCCAGGGCCATGGCGCGCAGCGTGCCCTTGGTCGTCATCACCAGCAGCAGGAAAGCGAACAGCACACCCAGCAGCGTGAGCCAGACCGGGATGCGCCGCTCCGCCACGCCCCGGTTGAGGCGCAGGCTCAGACGGCTGTAAGCCGCCTTGCGTGCAGCCATGGCCCCCCAGCTGGCGCCGACCAGCACCGCAAGGGTCAGGAAGACCGGGAAGTCGCTCCAGATGGTCTGGACGATGGCCTTGGTGTCGTCCTCGAAGAAACCGAAGACCACCGGGTCGATGGGCGTCTTGTAGAAGCCGAAGTAGTGCAGGTTGATCAGGCTGGCCGTGACGAACAGCGTGGCCACCGTGCCGGCCAGCCAGCCATGCCAGCGCGCGGGCACGATGATGAGCAGCGGCCAGATCAGGATGGCAGCGGCGGCGCAGACCTTGAGATCGAAGCGCGCGCCCTGGTAGACCACGGCCCAGAGATCGGCCAGCGGCGCCCCGAAACCCTCGGGCCAGTGCCAGGCGATCTGGCCCAGGCGCAGCAGGGTAAGGACGAAGGCCACGCACAAGACCATGACCCAGGCCTGCAGCGTGGCCGAAGCCAGTGCCCCCAGCAGGTGGTGGCCGAAGGTGCGCAGCGAAAACTTCACGTCAGACTTCCCTTTCATGTCAGGGCAGTATTGTGCCGTCTGTCCATGGCCCGTGCATGACCGCCGGGCTTACATGGTCTCGGCAAACAGCTCGCGACCGATCAGCATGCGGCGGATTTCACTGGTGCCTGCCCCGATCTCGTAGAGCTTGGCATCGCGCCAAAGGCGGCCCAGCGGGTAGTCGTTGATATAACCGTTGCCGCCGAAGATCTGCACGCCCTCGCCGGCCATCCAGGTGGCCTTCTCGGCCGTCCACAGGATGACCGAGGCGCAGTCCTTGCGCACCTGGCGCACGTGCTCAGCGCCCAGCAGGTCCAGATTCTTGGCCACGGTGTAGGCAAAGGAACGGCCGGCCTGCAACACGGTGTACATGTCGGCCACCTTGCCCTGGATCAGCTGGAACTCGCCGATGCTCTGGCCGAACTGCTTGCGGTCGTGGATGTAGGGAATGACCTTGTCCATCACCGCCTGCATGATGCCCAGCGGCCCGCCGGTCAGCACGGCGCGCTCGTAATCCAGCCCGCTCATGAGCACCTTGGCGCCGCCATTGAGCGTGCCCAGCACATTCTCGGCCGGCACCTCGACGTTGTGAAACACCAGCTCGCCCGTGTGGCTGCCGCGCATGCCCAGCTTGTCGAGCTTCTGCGCGATGGAAAAGCCCTTCATGCCTTTCTCGATCAGGAAGGCCGTGATGCTGCGCGCGCCGCCACCGGCCGCCCGGCCGCCCGAAGGCCGGTGAGCCCCCTCGGGGGGCAGCGTAGCGTGGGGGCCGTCGGAACCGGGTTCGGTCTTGGCGTAGACCACCAGGGTGTCGGCATCGGGGCCGTTGGTGATCCAGAACTTGCTGCCGTTGAGCAGGTAGTAGCCGCCCCCCGAGGCGCTCGGTTCTTTCCACTCGGCCTTGAGTGTCATGCTCAGCACGTCGCTGCCGGCACCGGGCTCGCTCATGGCCAGCGCGCCCACGTGTTCGCCGCTGATCAGCTTGGGCAGGTACTTCCTGCGCTGCGCCTCGTTGCCGTTGCGCTTGATCTGGTTCACGCAGAGGTTGCTGTGCGCGCCATAGCTCAGGCCCACGGAGGCGCTGGCGCGGCTGATCTCCTCCATGGCGATCATGTGCGCCAGGTAGCCCATGTTGGCGCCGCCGTATGCCTCAGGAACAGTGATGCCCAGCACGCCCAGATCACCCATCTTGCGCCAGAGATCCATGGGGAACTGATCGTTGCGGTCGATCTCGGCCGCGCGCGGGGCGATCTCGGCCTGCGCGAATTCGCGCACCGCGTCGCGCAGCGCGTCGATGTCTTCGCCGAGCTGGAAGTTGAGTCCGGGCAGGTTCATGGGAGTCTCCGTAAGGGTTCAGGCTTACTTGCCGTTTTTCTTGTCGAGTTTGGCCAGCAGAGTGCGGGCCTCGCGCTGGTGCGCCTTGATCTCGTCCAGGTTGGCCTGCAGGTCGGCCATCTGCTCCTCGACCTGGGCGCGGTGCGCGGCCAGCACGTCGAGGAATTTCTTGAGCTGCAGCCCGGTGTCACGCGGGCTGTCGTACAGGTCGATGATCTCCTTGGCCTCGCTCAGGCTCAGGCCCAGGCGCTTGGCGCGCAGGGTGAGCTTGAGGCGGGTGCGGTCGCGCCCGCTGTAGACGCGGATGCGCCCGCCCGGCCCGCTGCGCTCGGGTTGCAACAGCCCCATGTCTTCATAGAAGCGCATGGCGCGCGTGGTCAGGTCGAATTCCCGGGCCAGATCGCTGATGCTGTAGGTCGTTGCCATGGTCGTGGGTGGTGTAAAACAAAGGCGACAGCGCGGTCTCGGTGGTGCACCTAGAATGCCGGATGCCAGTTGACGTTTACGTAAACGTCAATTATGTCGCAATTCACGGGCCCCATGAACGAACTCGAACGCCAGCTGCACTACCCCCTGGGCGAGACCCTGCCCGAGCCCGGCGCCACCCTGGACGTGGCCCCGGGCGTGCGCTGGATCCGCATGGCCCTGCCCTTTGCGCTGGACCACATCAACCTCTGGCTGCTGCGCGACTGCCTGGACGGGCGCGAGGGCTGGACGGTGGTGGACTGCTGCATCAGCCGCGACGAGGCCAAGGCCCAGTGGGAGCAGCTCTTCGCCGGCAGCCTCGAGGGCCGGCCCCTGCTGCGCGTGATCGTCACGCACATGCACCCGGACCACATCGGCCTGGCCTACTGGCTGTGCGAGCGCTGGAGCACGCCCGAACACCCCTGCCGCCTGTGGATGAGCGCCACCGACTACAACCTCGCGCGCATCGGTTCGTCCGGCGGCAACGGCTTTGGCGGCGACAGCTCTGCGCTTTTCTTCGCCGCGCACGGCCTGCGCGATCCGGCATCGATGGAAAAGATCCGCGAGCGCGCCAGCTACTTCCCCACCCTGGTGCCGGCCGTGCCGCGCCAGTTCCGCCGGATGATGGAGGGCGACGTGGTGGCCATCGGCGGGCGCGGCTGGCGCTGCATCAGCGGTCACGGCCATGCGCCCGAGCACATCGCGCTCTACTGCGAGGAGCTGAAACTGCTGATCGGCGGCGACATGATGCTGCCGCGCATCTCCACCAACGTCAGCGTCTTCGACATGGAGCCCGAGGCCGATGCATTGAAACTCTTTCTGCAGTCGATCGACAAGTTCAAGGCCCTGCCGGCCGACACGCTGACCCTGCCCTCGCACGGCAAGCCCTTCACCGGCCTGCACCGGCGCATCGAACAGCTGCACGAACACCACCGCGACCGCCTGGCCGAAGTACTGGAGGCCTGTCGCGCCAAACCCAGCAGCGCTGCCGATGTGCTGCCCATCCTTTTCAGGCGCAAGCTCGACCTGCACCAGACCACCTTCGCCATGGGCGAGGCCGTGGCCCACCTGCATGCCCTGTGGTTCGAAGGGAAACTGCAGCGCCAGCGTGATGCCGAAGGGGTCTACCGCTTCAGCACCACGCCATGAAAACAGCAGCCTCTACAATGCCCCGTTTTGGTGCCTGCAGGAGCAGGGCCTGTTGACACTCATTTCTCAAGTGCGCACGGGGTGCAAACAGCGCCAATCCAGGCGCACGACGACGCCCAGACCGGGCGTCTGGGCGAGGAGTGCAACAACGAGTGGCGCTGTTTGCACCACGTTCCCCTACGGGTTGCGGCCAAAAAGGCCATGCGGGGTGTTGCGCGGACTGTGACCGGGGGCGACCCCGGCGGCGTCCACGCGCCTACCGCATGGCTTTTCTGATCCACAACGCATCTCGAGCAATTAATGTCAACAGGCCCTCGCGTGCATCCCCTTCTTCTCTGGCTGCGCAGCTTCTGGCCCGCGCCGCTCACGGTCAGCCGGCGTGAAATCTGGCTGGGCTGCCTGGGCGCCGGCCTGGGCCTGCTCGGCACCGAATGGCTGAGCCACCACGCCCTGGGCGAACTCAACCCCTGGTTCATCGCACCCATGGGCGCCTCGGCCGTACTGCTCTTTGCCGTGCCGGCCAGCCCCCTGGCCCAGCCCTGGTCCATCGTCGGCGGCAACCTGGTGTCGGCGCTGACCGGCGTGCTGTGCGCCCACATCCTGGGCCATGACGGCCTGGCCGCCGGCATCGCCGGCGCCGGCGCCATCGCCGCCATGTTCGCGTTGCGCTGCCTGCACCCGCCCGGCGGCGCCGTGGCGCTGACCGCCGTGCTGGGCGGGCCGGCCATCAGCCAGCTGGGTTACGCCTATGTGCTGTGGCCGGTGGCCGCGAACTCCGCGCTGCTGCTCGCCCTGGCCCTGCTCTTCAACAACCTGATGCAGCGGCGCTACCCGCACCAGGCCGTGCCCCAGCCCCACCCGCACCGCACGGCCGACCGGCTGCCCAGCGCACGCCTGGGCCTCAGCAAAGAGGATCTGGATGCCGCGCTGGCCAGCCAGGGCCAGTTGCTCGACATCAGCCCCGACGATCTGGAGCAGATCCTCACCCGCGCGCAGCTGCAGGCCAGCCGACGCAAATGGGGCGACATACATTGCCGCGACATCATGTCGCGCGATGTGGTCCACGTCCGGCCGCTCGACTCGGTGGACGAGGCCTGGGCCCGCCTGGTGCGGCACAAGGTCAAGGCGCTGCCGGTGATCCGCCTCGATGGCACGCTGGCTGGCATCGTTTCGCTGCATGACTTCTTCGTCGGGCACAGCGCGCCCGACCCGCGCAAGATGCCCGTCATGAGCACGGCACGCTACGTGGCCGACATCATGACGCGCAAGGTGCGCGTGGCGCGCCCGGAACAACTGATGGTGGACCTGGTGACCCTGTTCTCCGATGGCGGTCTGCACCACATGCCGGTGGTGGACGGACAACTGCACGTGGTCGGCATGATCACCCAGTCGGACGTGGTGGCGGCGCTCTTCAAGACCGGGGCGTAAAGCGCCGGGTCAGGCGCCAGCGGGCGCCACAGTGGCACCCTGGATGGCGTGCCGCTGGAGCGCGTCCGCCACGAAGCCGGAGGCTTTCATCTCCTCCACGAAAGCACCGAGGTGTTCGCTCGCCGCCGGGCCCCGGCTCTTGGGGCAACCCATGGCCTGGCGGATCACCATGAAACGATCCGGCAACAAACGCAAACCCGGAAAGCGCCGCGCATCGGCCTCCAGTTGCTGCCGCACACCGGCGGCCACGTCATGCCCCTGCGCCAGGAAGGTTTCCACCACTGCGGGCGAACTGGGCGCACGCACCAGTTGCGCCTGCTTGATCTCACGGCTGAGGTAGAGGTCGTAGGCGCTGCCACCCCCCACCGTCACGCGCAGGCCGGCCCGGTCGACTTCTTCGTTGCGCTGCAACAGGGAGTCCGCGCGCACCAGGTAGCAGCCTTCGATCAGCACATAGGGCCCGGTGAACGCGATCTCCTGGCCACGCAGCGGATCGATGGCAAAAAAACCGATGTCGGCCTGTTCCTGCCGCACGGCGTCGACCGACTTGCCCGCCGTTTCCAGCACCACCAGCTCCAGCGGCAAGCCCAGACGCTCGGCAAAAGCCCGCGCCAGATCGACCGACACGCCCACGGCTTCGCCTGTAAGCGGATCCCTGTTGGCCAGGATGGGGTTGCCGAGATTGATCGAGGCGCGCAAGCGGCCTGTCGGGGCGAAGACAGTGGTCAGAGGGGAGTCCATCGTTCTTGTTCCGTGGAAATCATGCAGGGGCCGCGGTCCTGCAAGACATCGGATCGGCCTGTGTACTCATGCCAACGTTTGCTTGAGGTCGCTGGAACATGTAGCCGCTTCATCATAACGATGCACGCCCCGATACGTCTCGATACACCTGCCCGGTCAACGCAATCGTCATGCGTCCCGTTGTGTGGGTGTCTTCAGATCCACTGAAGTCACAACATCCACCGAAAGGCAAATGAAATGAGCAAGATCCTCGCTACCCTGATCGCCGGCCTGTTTGCTGCCAATGTCTTTGCCCAGGCAGCCGCACCTGCCGCACCCGCGACACCGGCCACCCCTGCTGCTGCCAAGCCGGCCGCAAAGGCCGGAGCCAAGATGGAAAAGAAGGCCGAGAAAAAGACCGCCAAGAAAACCGAGAAGAAGGCCGAAGCCAAGAAGTAAGCCCCCCGTCCCCTGAAAAGCCCGCTGCGTGCGGGCTTTTTTCTCAGTGCCAGCGCGGCAGGGCTTCGTCGCGCAATTCGCCGCGCAGGCTCTGATAGTCCGGCACGACCGAACGCACCGTGTCCCAGAAACGCGGGCTGTGGTCCATCACGCGCAGATGGCTGAGCTCATGCGCGACCACGTAGTCGATCACGCTCTGTCGAAAATGGATGAGGCGCCAGTTCAGGCGGATCGCACCGTCGCTGCTGGCGCTGCCCCAACGTGTGCCCGCGCTGCTGAGCGAGAGCTTGCGCCACTGCACACCCAGTTGCGGCGCGTAGTGCTGCAGGCGTTCAGTGAAGACGCGGTGCGCCTGGCGCATGAGCCAGGCCTGTACGGTATCGCGAATCTGCTGGGTGCTCGCGTGCTGCGGCAGGCCGATGTGCAGGGTCAGGCGCGGCACACCGTCGAGCGTCAGGTTGCTCGCCTGGGCCTCGGTGTGCAGCAGCACTTCCACGTCATCGGCCTTGAGGCTGCCGCCCACCGCGCTGTAGGCGTGCGTCGGGTCCAGCACCACGATCACCGTTTCACCCAGAAAGGGGAAGCTGGTACCGTCGCGCCACTCGATGTGCGTCGAGTCCAGGCGCTGCTGGCGCTCGCGCATCTCGTCGAGCTTGCGCACGATCCAGCTCGCCTTCTCCTGCAGCGCGGCCTCCACCTCGTAGAGCGGCGCCCAGCGCGGCGCGCTGACCACCAGGCCGTCGGGCCCCACCTGCATGCCGATGGTGCGGCGCTTACCGCGCTTGAACTCGTACGCCACCTGGGCGTCGCACAGGCGCGTCTCGCGGTTAGCGCGGGGGTGACTGAACCGAGCCGGCGCCATCACGCTGGCAATGGGCTGGGCCGGCTGCTGCGGGCCGTGCAGCGCAGGCACAGCTTGCGGCGCAGGCTCGGACACCGGCGCCTGCACGGGCGCTGCATCGAAGAGGTCGAGGGCGAGCTGAAGGAAGCTGCGCATGCCCTGATCTTAGTAGAGCCTCATGGGTAGGCGTCGGGGTCCAGGCGGCGCGTCTCGGCCTCGATCCAGGCCTCGACTTCCTTCATGAGTTCGGCCGGCTCACGGCCCGTGCTGGGAATCGGTGCGCCGATGGAGACGTCGACCATACCGGGCCGCTTGATGAAAGCCTTGCGCGGCCAGCACTTGGCCGAACTCACGGCGATCGGAATCACGGGCGCGCCGGTCTCCACGGCCAGGCGCGTGCCACCGGTCTTGTAGGTGCCGGCCTGGCCGCGCGGGATGCGCGTGCCTTCGGGGAACATGATGATCCAGACCCCGCGCGCCAGCAGTTGCTTGCCCTGTGCCACCACCTTGCTGAAAGCCTCGTTGCGCTGCGAACGGTCGATGTGGATCATGTCCAGCCGCCCCATGGCCCAGCCGAAAAAGGGCACGTAGAGCAATTCCTTCTTGAACACATAGGCCAGCGGGTGCGGCATCAGCGTGGGCATGAGAAAGGTTTCGAAAGTGGACTGGTGCTTGACCAGCAGGATGGCCGAGCTGGTCTCGCCCACGGGCAGGTGCTCCATGCCGCTGACACGCACCTGGATGCCCAGGATGTGGCGCGCGCCGACCACGGCCAGGCGCAGCCAGAACACGGCAATCCAGTAGAGCGGATCACCACGCACAAAAATCGAGGCCGTCAGCAGGACGATGGCCACCGGGATGACCGTGACCGACATCCAGAGCATGTGGAGCAGGGAGCGCAGGAAAGACATGGCGGTTTCCTCAGGCGGGGTCGCGTGCGACCAGGTAATCGGCGAAGGCCAGCAGGCTCTCGTGCACACGCGTGCCGGCCGGGAACGTATCTGGCAGGGGCTGGCCACGCAGGACCTCGCCCTTGCCGGTCAGCACCAGATGCGGTTCGCAACCCGCAGCCGCACCGGCAATGATGTCGCGCGCCGAATCACCCACGGTGGGCACCCCCTTGAGCGCGACACCATAGCGCTCGCCGATCTGCTCGAACAGACCCGGCAGCGGCTTGCGGCAGCCGCAGGTCTGGTCGGGCGCGTGCGGACAGTAGAAGATGGCCTCGACGCGACCGCCTACTGCGGCCAGCAGCTTGTGCATCTTGGCGTGCATGGCGTTGAGCGCCGCCACATCGAACAGGCCGCGGCCCAGCCCCGACTGGTTGCTCGCCACCACCACATGCCAGCCGGCATGGTTCAGCTTGGCAATCGCCTCCAGCGCACCGGGCAGCGGTTTCCACTCGGCTGCAGATTTGACGAATTCCGAACTGTCCTCGTTGATGGTTCCGTCACGATCGAGGATGACCAGCTTCATGGTGTGCATCGATCAGGTCTCCCGCCGGGCCGCCCCAAGGGAGACCCGCGCCCCCTTGGGGGCCGCGAACGTAGTGAGCTTGGGGGCCACATTCAGGCGGCCAATCGGGACAGGTCGGCCACGCGGTTCATGGCTTCGTGCAGGCTCTTGAGCAGACCCTGGCGGTTCAGGCGCAGGTCCAGCTCTTCGGCGTTCACCATCACGCCGTCGAAGAAGGCGTCCACCGGCACACGCAGTGCCGCCAGGGTCTTGAGCGAGGCGGTGTAGTCGCCGGCTTCGAACTGCTGGTTCGCCTGGGGCACCACGTCCTTGAGTACGGCGTACAACTTCTTCTCGGCCTCTTCCTTGAGCAGGACTTCACTGACGTGGGCGTCGACTTCCTGCGCTTTCTTCAGGATGTTGCTGATGCGCTTGTTGGCTGCGGCCAGGGCGGCGGCTTCGGGCAAGGCAGCGAAGGCGCGCACCGCCGCCAGGCGCTGGGCCACTTCACCCAGGCGCTGCGGGCGCAGGGCCAGCACGGCATCGACTTCCTGTGCGCTGTAGCCCTGCTCGCGCAGGCTGCCAGC
>JAGWTL010000048.1 GCA_028869035.1 Burkholderiales bacterium
CGCAGACTGCAGCTGCAGGACCTGCGCGGCATGCGCTTCATCCTGCGCGAGCAGGGCTCGGGCACACGGCTGGCCGCCGACGCGCATTTCCGCAAGCAGCGTTACACGCCTGAACTGCGCCTGGAGCTCGGCAGCAACGAGGCGGTGCGCGAGGCCGTGGCCGGCGGGCTGGGGCTGGCCGTGATTTCGGTGCACGCGCTGGCTGCCAAGCCCGTCACGCAGGGAGTGGCCGTGCTCGATGTACAGGGCTTTCCGATCGCCTCGCAGTGGCACATCGTCTATCCCAGGGGCAAGCGGCTGTCGCCGATTGCCGAGGTGTTCCGTCAGCAACTCGTTGCGCAGGCCGGGCAACTGGCGCCGCAGGCGCTGACACGCTGAGGGCGCGCGAAGCGGTTCTTATTTCGGCGCGCGTAGCGCCGACCTGGGACGGAAGGCCTTGCAGACCTCGTCGTTCGTTTCCATGTAGGGGCCGCCGATCAGGTCCACGCAGTAGGGCACGGCGGCGAAGATGCCGGCCACGATGGATTGGCCTTCCGCGTCCTTCAGACCTTCCAGCGTCTCCTGGATGGACTTGGGCTGGCCCGGCAGGTTGATGATCAGGCTTTTATCCCGGATCACGGCCACCTGGCGCGAGAGGATGGCCGTGGGCACGAACTTCAGGCCGATCTGGCGCATCTGTTCGCCAAAACCCGGCATCTCCTTGTGCGCCACGGCCAGCGTGGCCTCGGGGGTGACATCGCGCAGAGCCGGCCCCGTGCCGCCGGTGGTCAATACCAGGGAGCAGCCGGCGCTCACCAGCTCGATCAGCGTGGCGCTGATGCGCGCCTGCTCATCGGGGATCAGGCGGGGTTCGAAGCTGATGGGGTTCTTGAGCGCGCGTGTCAGCCAGTCCTGCAGGGCGGGCAGGCCCTTGTCTTCATAAACGCCGGTCGAGGCGCGGTCGCTGATGGAGACGATGCCGATCTTGATCTTGTCGTGAGCGGAATCACTCATCGTCTTCTCCGGCTTCTGCATCGACCGAGGCGAGCGACTCACGCACCAGCTGGAAGACCTCGCGGTAGGCGCGGCCCTGGCGCGGCGCCAGGCCCTGCGACACGGCGGCCTTGTCCGCGGGGATGGCGTCCTTGCGGGCCTGGCGCACCAGGGCGCGCAGCTGCTGGGTATCGGTCTGCGGGAAGTCCTTGATCCACAGCGCCACGGCCTCGTCGTCGGCGATCAGGCGGTCGCGCCACTGTTCGGCCGTGTGCAGCAGGGCGGTCTCGCGGGCCGAGGGCATGTGCTGCTCGACCAGGGCGGCGCGCGCGGCGTCCAGCACGGCGGGGTCGAGCTGGCGCATGAGCTTGCCGACGAACTGCATCTGGCGGCGCTTGCCCTCGAAGTTGGTGATGCGCCTGGCCTCGGCCATGGCCTCCAGCAGCTTGTCCGGCAGCTCCAGCTTGGCCAGCAGGTCGGCGCGCAGGCTCAGCAGGGCTTCACCGAGCTTTTGCAGCTCGGTGCTCTCGCGCTTGAGGTCGGTGCGGCTGATGTCGGTGTCGCCCCGGAGCTCGCGCTTGAGTTCCAGGTCGAGTTCGCTGCCTTCGGCGACGAACTGGCCTTTGACGTAATAGCCTTTTTTGGGTTTGCGGGACATGTGTGGGGTGAATTCAGAGTGTCGCAAGGGATGCGTACCCGGGCAAGTATCATAGCTGCGCCATGAACAAACCCGATCCTCGCGCCGAAAGCGGCTTCAGCTACAGCCGTGCCTACTTTGAAGAACTGGTCGATGCCGCCCTGGCGCACGCCAAAAAGCTTGGCGCCACCGACGCGGGGGCCGAGGCCTCCGAGGGCTGCGGCCTCAGTGTCTCGGTGCGCAAGGGCGAGCTGGAAAACGTGGAGCGCAACCGCGACAAGTCCCTGGGGGTCACGGTCTACCTGGGCCAGCGCCGTGGCAATGCCAGCACCTCTGACTTCTCGCGCGCCGCCATCGAGCAGACCGTGCAGGCGGCCTATGACATCGCCCGTTTCACGGCCGAGGATCCGGTGGCCGGCCTGCCCGACGCCGGGGACATCGCCTCGCACGCCGATACGCAGCGCGAGCTGGACCTGTTCCACCCCTGGGGCATCGACAGCGCCCAGGCCGCCGAGCTGGCACGTGCCACCGAAGCCGCAGCCTTTGCCACCGACAAGCGCATCACCAACAGCGAGGGCGCGGCGGTGTCGGCCCAGCAGTCGCATTTCTTCAGCGCCCACACCCGCGGTTTCCATGGCGGTTACGCCAGTTCGCGCCATTCCGTCTCGGTCTCGCCCATCGCCGGCAAGGGCGAGGGCATGCAGCGCGACTACTGGTACAGCTCGCACCGCCATCCCGAAGACCTGGCCCTGCCCGAGGCCATCGGCCGTTACGCCGCCGAGCGCGCGCTGAGCCGCCTGAAAGCGCGCAAGATCAGCACACGCGAAGTGCCGGTGCTGTTCGAGTCGCCGCTGGCCGCCGGCCTGATGGGCGCGCTGGTGCAGGCCCTGAGCGGCGGGGCGCTCTACCGCAAGAGCTCCTTCCTGCTCGACTCGCTGGGCCAGCAGGTGCTGCCCGCACACATCGACCTCCTGGAAGATCCCTTCCTGCTGCGCGGCAAGGGCAGTTCACCTTTCGACGAGGAGGGCGTGAAGGTCCAGGCGCGTTCGGTCATCGATGCCGGTCGTGTTCAGGGCTATTTCCTGAGCAGCTATTCGGCGCGCAAGCTGGGCATGAAGACCACGGGCAATGCCGGCGGTTCTCACAACCTGATCCTGAGCTCGCGCCTCACCAAACCGGGCGACGACCTGGACGCCATGCTCCAAAATCTGGGCACCGGCCTCTTCGTGACCGAACTCATGGGCCAGGGCGTGAACTACGTGACGGGTGACTACTCGCGTGGCGCCAGCGGCTTCTGGGTCGAGAAGGGCCGCATCGCCTACCCGGTGGAGGAAATCACCATCGCCGGGAACATGAAGGACATGCTCCTGGGCATCACGGCGGTGGGGGCCGATGCCTACAACTACGGTGCCAAGACCGTGGGCTCCATCCTGGTCAACCGCATGAAGGTCGCGGGCAGCTGAAGCGATGAGCACCCGTGGGCCCGTGAAGTGGTCGCGCCTGTTCCAGCCGCGCCATCCGCTGTTCTGGATGATCATGGCGCTCAATGGCCTGTCGGCCATGCTCTCGTGGATTGTCCAGAGCAAACCGCTGAACAATCTGGGATTGGGCCTGGTCCTGCTGTTCCTGATCGGCAATGCCGTGGTCAGCATGTGGCTGGGCTGGCGGCTGTTGCGCGAGGAGCCGCAAGCCCCTGGCTCGCCGCCCGGGGCCTGAGCGGTCTTCACGGCGGCGCAGACCCGGCCCACTCGGCCTGGCCGGCAAGTTGTAACCACAGCGCCTTCCAGGACGTCTTCCGGGTGACAGTGCAGGTGGCGCAGGCTAATATGCAGCGCAGCACCGCAAAGGGAAAACATGAATTCAGGCCAACCCGGAGAATTTCCTGTCTGGCGCGCGCCCGCGGCGGAATACCCGGAGTTGCTCGTGGGCCGCTCCTCCCGGTTCTGGGGCGGCTTGCGGGCCCTGCGCCTGCTGGTCCTGGGCGGCTGGCTGGGGGTCACCCTGCTCAGTTTCATGGGCCCGGGCGTGTTGACCCCCTACCTCCTGGCCTATCCAGTCCTGCTGGTCTTTTCCATGTGGGCGCTGGGTGTGGGTTACTGCATCACCCTGTTTGTGCTCAGCTGCCTGGCCGTCGTAACGCTGGTCACGGGGCAGGCCATGGGCCTGGTCGCTCACGCCGAGCCGGTACCCGTCACATCCGCGGCCGTGACCCTGCTGCTTGTCATGGCGATGACCGTGGTGATGACGCTGGTCCTGCAACGTGCTTTCCTCGAGCGTTATGCGGAGAGGCGACAGATCCACAACCAGAATCAGCTGGATCTTCAGGCCGCGCGGGCCCGGGAAACCGACCTGCGACTCCTGGCCGATCACCTGCCGGGCCTGATCTTCGAGTGTGATGCGCAGGGTCGCTGCGTTTTCGTCAACCAGCGCCTGGCCCTGTTCTTCGGCAAGGCTGCGCAAGCCCTGCTGGGAACGCCCATGGTCGAGTTGCTGGGCGAAGGCTCGGTGCGCGACTTCACAAGCTACCAGTCTGCCGTGCTGCGCGGTGATGTGGTCGAGTTCGGCATGCGCAGGATGGCGCCGGACGGTATCTGGTGCACCGTGGAAGTCACGCTGGTGCCCCGCCAGGCCGCCGACTCCGGTCGTGTGGTCGGCTGGTACGGCATGATCTACGACGTCACCCGCCGCGAAAACGTGACCCTGGAGCTGCGCGACAAAGCCACCCACGACGCGCTCACGGGCCTGCCCAACCGACTGCTTTTCCACGAGCGGCTCAACCACGCGATTCACCACGCCTTCCGTCGCAAGAAGTCGGTGGCGGTGATGTTCATCGATCTGGACAACTTCAAGCGCATCAACGACGTGATGGGGCACGCCGTAGGGGATCTGTTCCTGCGTGAGGTCGCGCGCCGGATCACGGGGGCCATCCGCAGCATCGACACGGTGGCCCGGCTCGGCGGTGACGAATTTGTGGTGCTCGCCGAGGAGGTCGACTCATCGGAGATGGTCGCCCTGATCGCCGACAAGGTGCTGTACGCCCTGTTGCAGCCGGTGACCATAGGCCAGGAGACGGTGTCTGCCGGCGGCAGCATAGGCATCGCCCTGGGGCCGCAGGATGGCGATACCGGTGAACAGCTGCTGCAGGCCGCGGACGCGGCGCTCTACGAGGCCAAGGCGGCCGGCCGCAAGTGCTACCGGCTCTTCAATGCCGGCCTGGCGGTGGCCCCGGAAACCGGCGGTTTCAGCCGATCCGCGGCGCTCTGACCCCGCGCCGACGCAGCGCCATCTCAGTCGAGGCGGATGCCGGCCTCGTTGACCACGGTCAGCCAGCGGGCCCGTTCCTTGTTGAAGAACTTGTCCTGCTCCTCGGGGTTCATGGTCACGACTTCCGCGCCCTGGCCGGTGAGCCGGCTGCGCACGTCGGGGCTGCGGATGACCTTGACCAGCGCAGCATTGAGTTTGTCCACGATGGACCTGGGCGTGGACGCGTTCACCAGCACGCCCTGCCAGGTGCCGGACTCGAAACCCTTGAGCCCCTGTTCGGCCAGGGTCGGGATGTCGCCCACCAGGGGCATGCGCGTGGCCTTGGAGATGCCCAGCACCTTGAGCTTGCCGCTCTGCACGTGCGGCAGGGTGGCCAGCATGCCGTTCATGGTGACCTGGGTCTGGCCGGCCATGGTGTCGGTCACGGCCTGCACGCCGCCCTTGTAGGGGATGAAGGCCCAGTCGGCGCCGCTGCCGCGCTGCACGGCCACACCCGCCAGATGCGGCGCGCTGCCCATGGCGGTGACGGCGAAGTTGAGCTGCGTCTTCCTGGACAGGGCCACCAGCTCCTGCAGATTGTCGGCCGGCACCGAGGGGTGCACCACCAGCATGTGGGGCGAGTAGGCCAGCATGGTCACGCCGCGCAGGTCCTTGGAGGGGTCGAAGGCCAGCTTGGTGTAGATGGAGGGGCTGATGGCCAGCGCGCCGGTGTCGCACAGCAGCAGGGTCAGGCCGTCGGGTCTGGACTTGGCCACCGCATCCGCGCCCAGGTTGCCATTGGCACCGGCGCGGTTTTCCACGATCACGGCTTGTTTCAGCTCCTCCGACAGGGGCTGGCTGATGGCACGCGCAATGATGTCGGAGGAACCGCCGGGCGGGTAGGGAACGATGATCCTGATCGGGCCGCTCTGGGCGGCCGCGCCCAGGCTGAGCGCGGCGAACAGGGCGCCCAGCCAGGGCTTGCGGAAGGTGGACGGCATGGGGGTCTCCTTGTTTGTTTTCGAAAGGGGGTGAAAGGCCGTGGGCTCAAGTTACCGGCGCGGGATTGAAGAGCACCAGTGCGTTGTGCAGCTTCCACTGCTCCGCCCAGGTCTTCTTGCGGCCGCTGGCCACATCCAGCATCAGCCGGAACAGTTCCCAACCGACGTCCTCGATGGTCTTGTCGCCGTCGGCGATGGTGCCGGCGTTCACGTCCATCAGGTCGTGCCAGCGGCGCGCCAGCTCGGTGCGTGTGGCGACCTTGATCACCGGGCACTCGGCCAGGCCGTAGGGCGTGCCGCGGCCGGTGGTGAAGACGTGCAGGTTCATGCCGGCGGCCAGCTGCAGGGTGCCGCAGATGAAGTCGCTGGCCGGGGTGGCGGCGAAGGTCAGGCCCTTCTGGCGCAGTTTCTCGCCGGGCGGCAGCACGCCGGAGATCGGCGAAGTGCCCGACTTGATGATGGAGCCCATGGCCTTTTCCACGATGTTGGAGAGGCCGCCCTTCTTGTTGCCGGGCGTGGTGTTGGCGCTGCGGTCCACGCGGCCGCGCTGCAGGTAGGCGTCGTACCAGGCCATCTGCTGGATCATGGCCTGCGCCACTTCGGGGGTGGTGGCGCGCGAGGTGAGCTGGTCGATGGCGTCGCGCACCTCGGTCACTTCCGAGAACATCACGCTGGCGCCGGCACGCACCAGCAGGTCGGTGCAATAACCCACGGCGGGGTTGGCGGTGACGCCCGAGAAGGCGTCGCTGCCGCCACACTGCACACCTACCACCAGTTCGCTGGCGGGCACGGTGACGCGCCGGCGGGCGTTGAGGCGTTCCAGGTGGGCCTTCGCGGTGCCCATGATGGCATCGATCATGGACATGAAGCCGATGTGGGCCTCGTCCTGCAGGCAGATGGTGTCTAACCCCCCTGAGCCGCTTCGCGTCTCCCCCCCTGGGAGGGGGGGCACACCCAGTGGCCCGGCGGAGCCGGTTCCACGGGTGTCGCTGGTCAACTCAATCGGGATGGCACCGGGCGGAAACAGTCGCTGAGGCTGCAGCTTCTCGCAGCCCAGGCTCACCACCATGACTTCGCCGCCGAAATTGGGGTTGAGGCTGATGTTGCGCAGCGTGCGGATGGGAATCTCGGCACCCTCGGCGTCGATGGCCACGCCGCAGCCGTAGGTGTGTTCCAGGCCGATCACGTCGTCGACCTTGGGGTACTTCGGCAGCAGCTCGGTCTTGATGCGCTGCACCGCGAAGTCCAGCACGCCGGCCACGCACTGCACGGTGGTGGTGATGGCCAGGATGTTGCGTGTGCCCACCGAACCGTCGGCGTTGCGGTAGCCCTCGAAGGTGTAGCCTTCCAGCGGTGCCTGGGCCTCGGGCTTGATCGTGGCGATGGGCAGGCCTTCCAGTTCGCGCGCCGTGGGCATCTTCAGCAGGCGTTCGTGCACCCAGCTGCCCGCGGGGATGTCCTTGAGGGCGTAGCCGATCGGGATGCCGTAACGCAGCACGGCGCCATCGGCCGGGATGTCGCGCAGCGCCACCTTGTGACCCTGGGGCACGGGGTCACGCAGGGTCGGCCCTGCGGGCAACACGGTGCCGGGAGGCAGGCCGCCATCGTTGGCCACGATCGCGACGTTGTCGCGGCCGTGCATGGAGATCAGCAGGGGGCGGCGTGGGGTATCAGCAGCAGTCATGGTCTTCAGCGCAGGTCGATCATTTCGATCCAGTTGGGTCCCTTGCCCAGCGGCAGGCGCGCGCCGGGCTTGAGCAGGCCGCTGTCGCGGTCGATGCGGTAGAGCGTGACCGCGTTCGATTGCTGGCCGGCCGCCAGCAGCCACTCGCTCGAGGCGTCGATCTGGAAACCGCGCGGCTGCTGTTCGGTGGCCTGGTGGCCTACCAGTGTCAGCATGCCACTTTCCGCATCGACACGCCAGATGGCCAGGGTGCTCGAGGTGCGCTCGCTGGTGTAGAGGAAACGACCGTCGGGGCGCAGGTGCAGATCGGCCGCCCAGGCCTTGCCGGCAAACCCCGGCGGCAGGATGGGCCAGTGTGCGCGGCGCGTCAGCGTGCCCTGCTCGGGGTTCACATCGAGCAGCTCCACCGTGGCGTCCAGCTCGCCCAGCAGGTAGGCCTGGCGACCGCCGGCGCGCAGCACCAGGTGGCGCGGGCCGCTGCCGGTGCGCGCGGCCATGGCGGCCACGGGGTTGGGTGTGAGCTGGCCGGTGGCCGCATCAAAACGCCACTGCATCACCTGGTCGCTGCCCAGGCTGGTGACGAACAGGTGGCGGTTGGCCGGGTCGGGGATGGCCGCATGGGCGTTCTTGCCGGTGGCCAGCAACTGGCTGGCCGGGCCGGGTTTGCCGTCGGCCGCCAGCGGCGAGACGCTGATGCGGTGGCCGCCGTAGGAGGCCGCGAACAGCCAGCGCCCCGTGTGGTCGGTGGCGATATGGGCCATGCTGTCGGGCAGCGGCGCGCTGCCCAGCGGGGCGAGCTGGCCGCTGGCCGGGTCGATGGCGAAGGCCAGCACGGTGAACGGCTCCGAACGCAGCGCAGCGTAGAGCACACGGCGGTCGGGGCTGAGCGCCAGGGGCATCACGGTGCCGTCCACCGGCACTGTCTGCAGCGGGCTCAGGGCGCCGCTGCGGTGGTCCAGATCGAGCACGCTGATCTCGCGGCTGTCGGCGTTGGAGACATAGGCGATGGAGGTGCCGGGCTGCCCTGCCAGGCCGGCGTTCATTTCAGCATTCCCGGCAGCCACAGCGAGAAGGCCGGCACATAGGTGACCAGCAGCAGGCACACGCCCAGGGCGCCGTAGAAGGGCGCGATGGAGCGCATGACCTGCCCCACCGAGATCTCCCCGATCGCGCAGCCCACGAACTGGACGGAACCGACCGGTGGTGTGTTCAGGCCCAGCGCGCAGTTGATCAGCATCACGATGCCGAACTGCAGCGGGTCCATGCCGAACTGCATGGCGATGGGCATGAAGATGGGCGTGCAGATCAGGATGGTGGCGGCCATGTCCAGGAAGGTGCCCAGCAGGAACAGCAGGACGTTGATCATCAGGAAGATGACCCAGGGATCGCTGCTCACGCTCTTCATCAGGTCGCCGGTCTTCTGCGGCACTTCGTACAGCGCCATGAAGTAGCCGAAGGCGGCCGAGATGCCGATCAGCAGCAGCACCACGCCCGTGGTCTTGCAGGCCTTGGCGCAGGCCTTCAGGAAGTTCTTCCAGCTCAGCGAGCGGTAGACCACTGTGGTGATCAGCAGGGCCCAGGCCACGGCGATGGAGGCTGATTCGGTCGCGGTGAAGACCCCCGAGAGGATGCCGCCCAGGATGATGAGGACCACCAGCAGTCCCGGCATCGCCGCGGCGAAGGCCAGACCGACCTCGCGCCAGCCCGGGAAGGCGCCGTGCGTGGGGTAACCGCGCTTCACGGCCACCCAGTAGGCGGCGGCCAGGTTGCACAGCGTCAGCAGCACGGCCGGGATCAGACCGGCCAGGATGAGGCCGACGATGCTGATCGAGGCGATGCCCGAGGTGGCCAGCGTGAAGATGATGAGATTGTGCGAGGTCGGCATGATGGCGCCGACCAGGGCCGCATGGGTGGTGACGTTGACCGCGTAGTCGGCGTCATACCCCTCCTTTTTCATCAGGGGGATCATCACCGAGCCCATGGCCGAGACGTCGGCCAGGGGCGAGCCGGCGACACCGCCGAACAGGGTGCAGCCCACCACATTGCTCATGCCCAGGCCGCCGCGCACATGGCCCACCAGGCTGTTGGCGAAACGCACGATGCGCTCGGCGATGCCGCCGTAGAGCATGAGCTCGCCGGCGAAGACGAAGAAGGGGATGGCCAGGAAGCTGAAGACCTGCATGCCGCCGACCATCTTCTGGAAGACGACGGCCACGGGCAGGCCGGCGGCCAGGATGGTCGCCACGGAGGACAGGCCGATGGCAAAGGCCACGGGCACGCCCAGCAGCAGCAGGACGGTGAAACTCAGGGCGAGGACGGTCAGTTCCATGCGGGCACCACTTCCTTGCCTTGCAGCAGCGCTGCGATGTGTTCAATGGAGAACAGGACGATCAGGGCGCCGGCGATGATCAGCGGCACGTAGTCGATCCCGTCGGGTACGGGGAGCATGGGTTTTTTCTCGTCCCATTTGGCGGAGGCCCACAGCCAGCCGCCCTTGACCATCAGGGCGCCGAACAGGCCCACCAGGGCGTGGATCAGCAGTTCGATGCCGCGCTGCCATTTCGGCGGCAGCAGCTGGACCATCGACTCCAGGCCGATGTGGCCGGCATCGCGTACGCCGACCGCCAGGCCGAAGGCCGTGACAAAGAGGACGAGCAACATGGCCAGGGCCTCGGCCCAGGTCGGTGTGTCGTTGAAGACGTAGCGGCCGATCACCTGCCATTGCACGCAAAGGATCACGGCGAGCAGGCCGACGATGGCCAGGCCCAGGCTCAGGCGCGAGAGCCAGGCGCAGAGTTTTGTGTACATGTCTGAGAGTTCGGGGAGTTATTCCAGGGCTGCCGCGGAACCGGCTTTGCCGGGCCGCTGGCAGCGCCCCCTTGAGGGGGAGGCGCCAGCGGCGCCTCAGGGGTGGACCTTATTTCGTGTCCTGCACGGCCTTGACCAGGCGCTTCATCTCGGGCGTGGTCATGAACTTGTCGTACACCGGGCCCATCACGGCCTGGAAGGAAGCCTTGTCGACTTCGATGATCTGCGCGCCCTGGGCCTTCACGTTGGCGAGGGACTTGGTTTCCTGCTCGTCCCACTTCTGGCGCTGGACGGCCACCGATTCCTTGGCGGCCGCGCGGATCATGTCCTGGTCGGCCTTGGACAGCTTGTCCCAGACCAGCTTGGACATCAGCAGCATTTCAGGGGCCATCGAGTGCTCGGTCTTGGAGTAGATCTTGACGGCTTCGGCGTGCTTGGCAGTGTCGAAGGACGGGATGTTGTTTTCCGCGGCGTCGATCAGGCCGGTCTTCAGGCCGGTGTAGACCTCGCCGTAGGGCATGGGTGTGGCGTTGGCGCCCATGGCGCCGACCAGAGCGACCCAGAGGTCGGACTGCTGCACGCGGATCTTCAGGCCCTTGGCATCGGCAACGGTCTTGATCGGCTTCTTGGCGTAGATCGAACGCGCGCCGCTGTCATAGAAGGCCAGGCCGATGAAACCGGCCGATTCGCAGCTCTTGAGGATTTCCTCCCCGATCGGGCCGTCCAGGGACTTGCGCATGTGGTCCACCGAGCGGAACAGGAAGGGCATGGTGGGGACCTGCGTCAGCGGGCAGATGCCGTTCATGGGGCTGATGTTCACGCGGGTCATGTCCAGCGCGCCGATCTTGAGCTGGTCGATGGTTTCCTTCTCGGTGCCCAGGGCGCCCTTGTTGAAGACCTTGATCTTGTACTTGCCGCCGCTCTTCTTCTCGAGCACCTCGCTCATGTACTTGACGGCCACCACGGTGGGGTAGTCGTCGGCGTTGTGGATGTCGGCCGAGCGGAACTCCACGGCCTGGGCGGCGCTGGCCAGGCCGAGCGCGGCCAGCAGGGTGATGAGGGTACGGGGATAGGCTTTCACGGTTGTCTCCTTGTGCTTAGGGTGGTGCGGAAAAAAAGGGGGAGGGGTCACTCGGTCAGTTTTCGAAAGGGCCCTGCTTGACGAAGCCGCCGCCCTGGTAGACGACGGCCGGGTCCTTGCGGTCCAGCACGGGCTGGCGGGCTTCCACTTCGGCGCGGAAGCGATCGGAGCTGTCCTGGGGGCGGTAGCCGATGTGGCGCGCCGAGGTGTTGTCCCACCAGGTGGTGCTGTTGTCGCTCATGCCGTAGATGACGCTGTGACCCACCACCGGAGCGGTCAGCGATGACATGACCAGCCGCTCCAGATCGTCGTAGCTCATCCAGCTGGCCAGCATGCGGCGGTCCCGGGGGGCGGGGAAGGAGGAGCCGATGCGCAGCGAGACGGTCTCGATGCCGTAGCGGTCCCAGTAGAACTGGGCGAGGTTTTCGCCGAAGGCCTTGGACAGGCCGTAATAACCGTCCGGGCGCATGGGGGTGCTCGGGTTCAGCACTTCGTCCTGCCGGTAGAAACCGGTCACGTGGTTGGAGCTGGCGAACACGATGCGTTTGGCGCCGTGCCGGCGCGCGCCTTCGTACACATGGTAGGTGCCCAGGATGTTGGCCGGCAGGATCTGCTCGAAGGCATGCTCGGTCGAGACACCACCCAGGTGGACCACCGCATCCACCCCCTTGAGCAGGGCGTCCACGGCGGCCTTGTCCTGCAGGGCCGCGGGCATGACTTCCTCGCCAGGGGCGGCCTGGCCCAGTTCGATGATGTCCGACAGGCGCAGCACATCGCAGTAGGCCTTGAGGCGGGGGCGCAATTCCTTGCCCAGGCCGCCGGCAGCGCCGGTCAGCAGGAGTCGGGAAAAGCGCAGGGGGGTGGCGTGAGCGGTCGGCATGAAATCTTGGGGCTGGTGTTGGTGTGGATCGGCTAAAGTGTTGTTATATGACTTGCTTTTTGTCATCAGTTGTCATACAACTATCTTCCTTGATGCAGGACTATCTTGTCAATGTCAAATGATTGGGGTAATCCCTGATGAACTCTGCTTTCCCGCTTGCCCACCGCCGCCGGCCCCGCACGCTGGCGCTGGAGCTCGTTGATTCCCTGGGCGACCGGATCCGCGACGGCCGGATCGTCCCCGGCGACAAGCTGCCGACCGAGGCCGCCATCATGGAGGAGTTCGGCGTGAGCCGCACCGTGGTGCGCGAGGCCATTTCCAAGCTGCAGGCCTCGGGCCTGGTGGAAACGCGGCACGGCATCGGCACCTTTGTCGTGGGCCTGGGGGACGGCGCGGCCTTCCGCATCGCCCCGGAGCAGATCGCCACCCTGCATGACGTGATCGCCGTGCTGGAGTTGCGCATCGGCCTGGAGACCGAGGCGGCCGCCCTGGCGGCGGCGCGTCGTACAGACAGAAACCTGGCGGAAATGCGCTCGGCGCTCGACGGTTTCGCCGCGGCCCTGGCCGAGGGGCGCGACGCCGTGGGCCCCGACTTCCAGTTTCACCAGGAAATCGCGCGTGCCACGCAGAACCCGCACTTCGCCGAACTGATGAGCACCCTGGGCTCCATGATCATCCCGCGGGCCCGCCTGAGCGCCTCCGGGGCCGCCGGTGAGGCCCAGCGCAGCTACCTGCTGCGGGCCAATGCCGAGCACGAGAACATCTACGACGCCATCGCCAACCAGGACCCGGACGCGGCCCGCGCGGCCATGCGCACGCACCTGGCCAACAGCCGGGA
>JAGWTL010000049.1 GCA_028869035.1 Burkholderiales bacterium
CGTTCCTGGATTGTCGCCCGGTGTTTACCCTGAAACCCATACGGGTATGCGGGCAAGCGGTCAGGGCGCCTTCATATCGGCCGGCGTGCCGGTCACGCGCTCGTTCGCCTGATGCGGGGTGGACTGACTGTCCATCAAGCGGTCGGTGAGGCCGGCGCCAGCCCACATGCCGATCAGCGCCAGCCAGGCCGTCAGCGCGAAGATGGCGCCGCCCGTCATGCCCGCGCCCACCGCGCAGCCACCCGCCAGCATGGAGCCGAAGCCCATGAGCATGGCGCCGGCGATGTAACGCCGCATGCTGTAGCCGTCCTTGAAGCCGTCGAGCTTGAAGTCGCCTCCCACCAGCGCGCCGGCGAAGGAGCCCGCGAACACGCCGGGCAGCAGACCGAAGTCGAAGCCCACGGGCGGTGCCGGCGTGGCCAGCACACGCATCAGCCATTCGGCCGAGGGGCCGCTGAACGTCAGCCCCTGCACCGGGGTCGCGCCAAAGTTGTTGATGGAGATGAGGTGCGTGGTCCACCAGCCGGCGGTCACGGCCAGGCCGGTGCCCATGCCACCCACCCATTTCCAGAGGCCCCAGCCGCTGCGGGTGGCAAAAAACAGGGCGGCCGCGAACCACAGCAGGCCGACCGTCAGGCCACCCCAGGATCCGATGCCCGTGATGGCCAGCAGGTCGCGGGTGGGGCCGCCTTCCACCGTCCACCAGCTGCTGACGGTCAGGCGCAGCGGGGCCAGCGAACCCGAGAGTGCGGCCTGCGCCGTGACGGCGAAGATCAGGCCCGAGAGCAGGGCGCGCAGGTTGCCGTTGGCGGAGAGCACCAGCAGACGGCTGGCGCAGCCGCGCGTCATGATCATGCCGGCGCCAAACAGCAGGCCGCCGATCAGCGCGCCCGAGAGGCTGCCCCGGGTGGCGATCTGGCGTGCCGCGCTGACGTCCAGGGCGTGCAGCACGATCAGCCCTTGCACCAGCACCACGGCAGTGGAGAAGGCCAGCAACCAGACCGAGAGCTTCTCGCCGAACTTGCGGTGCCAGAACTCGATGGTCGCCGCACGCAGGCAGAACCTGGAGCGCTGCGCGAAAAAGCCGAACAACAGGCCGATCAGGGCGCCACTGGCGGCCAGCACCAGGTTTTCACCGTGTTGTTCAAGGATGGTTGCCAGATTCATCTCGCGGCCCCATAATTTCGTAATTGCTTATATTTGATGTTAAACATAATTAAATGGTGTCGGCTTGACCTGCCTCAAAAATATGCCATGGGGTGCATAAGAGGCGGGTCTGGCAGCCCACGCGAGGAGATGGGATGCGCAGGTATGGAATGAATGCAGGCCAATGGGCCGCCCGGCTGATGGTGGCTGCCCTGGCCTCGCTCGGCTTGGCCGGGGTCCGGGCCGAGGTGCCCGTCATGGTGGCGCGGCAGGTCTCTCCCTCGGCCTGGTATGTCGAGGGCGTGTCCGCCCTGGGATCACCTGCCAACCAGAACTTCATCTCCAATGCCGGTTTCGTGGTCACGCCCGCCGGCGTGGTGGTGATCGACGCCCTGGGATCGCCGGCGCTGGCCGAGCGTCTGGTGGCCGAGATCCGCAAGGTCACGCCCCAGCCTATCACGCATGTCATCCTGACGCACTACCACGCCGACCATATTTACGGTCTGCAGACCTTCAAGGCCCTGGGCGCGCGCATCATCGCCCACCGTGCCGCCAAGGTCTACTTGAACTCCGAGACGGCGCGCCTGCGGCTGGAGGTGTCGCGCGTGGAGCTGGCGCCCTGGGTCAACGCGGACACCCGCCTGGTCGAGGCCGATGACTGGCTCGACAGCGACCAGACCCTGAATGTCGGCGGTGTGGTGTTCCAGATCCGCGGCGTGGGCCCCTCGCACACGCCGGAAGACCTGGTGGTGTATCTGCCCGGCGAAAAAGTGCTGTTCGCCGGTGACCTGGTGTTCCGCAGCCGCATTCCCTATGTGGGCCAGGCCGACAGCCGGCACTGGATCGCGGCGCTCAAGACCCTGCTCACCTTCGACGCGCAGGTCATTGTTCCCGGGCATGGCCCCTTGTCGCGCGAGGCGCGCAAGGACATGCAGCTCACGCACGACTACCTGGTCTACCTGCGCGAGAGCATGGGCAAGGCGGCACAGAACCTCGAGCCTTTCGACGAGGCGTACCAGAACACCGACTGGACCCAGTTCGAGCACCTGCCCCTGTTCCGCGTGGCCAACCGCATGAACGCCTACAACACCTACCTGCTGCTGGAGCAGGAAGGGAAGTGATACCTTATGGGGGCTTTCATGAATCATGACAAGCCCCTCGCTTCCGTTTGCCCTGAGTCTGTCGAAGGGCCAGTCGATCCAGCTCAGGACAGGCTTCGACAGGCTCAGCCTGAATGACAAGGGGTCATGAACAAAGAAAACATCGATGGTCATCCATGCCGCTGCTGAACCGCCGTACCCTGCTGCTGGCCGCAGCCCTGCCCGCCCTGCTGCGCCCCGCCGCCGCGGCCGAACTGCCGGCGGCCCACGACCTCAAGGATGAGCTGGCCTCTGCCTTGGCCAGGCGTGAGCCGCTGGTCGTCATGGTCAGCCTAGAGGGCTGTCCTTTCTGCAAGGTCGCGCGCGACCACTACCTGGCGCCGATGCACGAGCGGGAGGGCCTGCACGTGGCCCAGGTGGACATGCGCAGCCGCAGCCGTGTGCTCGATTTCGGCGGCCGGGCCGTGACGCACGACGATCTGGTGCGGCGGTGGACGATCCGCGTCGCACCCACCGTGCTGTTCTTCGGACGTGGCGGGGTCGAGGTGGCCGACCGCCTGGTGGGCGGCTACATCCCCGACTTCTACGGCGCCTACCTCGATCAGCGCCTGGCACAGGCGCGCGCCACGCTGCGCTGAGGCGCATCGCCTGCTGCTTCCCTGCGGCGCTGATTCGGCCTATACTTCGTTTTCCAATAAGCCCCTGGGGGTATATTACCCCGAGGTCGAACCATCCACATCTGCAGGAGACCGAGTGGAAATTTCCAATGCATGTGAACTGCCGGGCAGCAAGCCCTACTGGCCGGCCTGGCTGGCCGCCCTCGCGCTGGGTGTGGTGCTGCTGCTGACTTTTGTGCTGACCGGTCATGGCCTGGGCGCCACCGGTTTCACCACCCGTCTGACGGCCTGGCTCGGCGACATCGCTGCGCCGCAGTGGACCCTGGCCAACGACTACCTGGGCCCGATGGTCGAAGACGGCGCCGTGCTGTCCTCGTGGATCAGCTGGCAGGTGCTGGGGGTCTTTCTGGGCGCGCTGGTCTCGGCCTGGCTGGCCGGCCGCATGGCCTGGCGCATCGAAGGCGCGGCCGGCGCCGGTCGCACCGGCCGACTGCTCAAGGCCCTGGCCGGCGGCATCCTGGCCGGCATCGGCGCGCGCATCGCCGCCGGTTGCACCAGCGGTGTGGGTCTGTCGGGGGCGGCCGTGCTCAGCGTGGCCGGCTTCGTTTTCCTCGGCGCCTTCTTTGCCGCGGGCCTGGTGGCCGCGCGTCTGAACGGTGGAGGTGTCAAATGATCGAGACCTTCATCGCCATCCTGCTGGGCTTCGGTTTCGGTTTCGTGCTCGAACGCGCCGGCTTCGGCAGCGGCTGCAAGCTCACCGCCCAGTTCCGCCTGACCGACTGGTCGGTTTTCAAGGTCATGTTCGGCGCCATCGTCTTCACGGCGGTCGGCCTCTATGCGCTGGAGCAGGCGGGTCTGGTGGAGGCCGCCGGCCTCTACGTTCCCATCCCCTACCTGTGGGCCATCGCTGCCGGCGGTGCGCTGATCGGAGCCGGTTTTGCCGTGGGTGGCTATTGCCCCGGCACCTCGATCGTGGGCCTGGTGACCGGCCGTCTGGACGCGCTGGTGTTTTTTGCCGGCCTGTTCATCGGCACCTTTATCTTCGCCGGTTTCTTCCCGCAGTTCGACGCGCTCACGACCGCCGGCGAATTCACCAAGGGGGACCGCCTGCCCGAAGCGCTGGGTATGCCTGAGTGGCTGGTGCTGGCCGCCATGGTGGCCGCCGCTGCCGGTGTGTTCGTCCTCGGCGGCTGGTTCGAGCGCCGTGCGCGTGCGGCCGGCCGGGTCTGAACCCATTTTTTCAGGAGAGTTTTCCATGCAACGCACCCGCAACACCCTGGCCCCGCTGGTCTCGGCCCTGGCCCTCGCCCTGGGCGCCGTGCCGGTCGCCGCCTTGGCGCAGTCCGCTGAAACCCCGGCCCGTGCCGCCAATCCCTGCGCCGGGAACCCCTGCGCGGGCGGCAAGCGCCGCAGCCGCGCCGACAACCCGTGCTCTGGCAATCCCTGCGCCGGTTCCAGGCGCCGCAGCCGCGCCGACAACCCCTGCGCGGGCAACCCCTGTGCCGGCAAGAGCCGTCGCCGCAGTGGGGACGACAGCGCTCCCGACGCCGACAAGAAGAGCCGCTGAGCGGAACCATCGTGGCCGCAGCCGCCTCGCATGACGTCACCGGGCGCGCCGCGCACGGTGCGCTGGCGCGGCAGCTGCGCCTGGCGCGCCAGGGGCGCTCCATGCTGTTTCCCTTCATCGGGCGCAGCGCGCGCTTCGAGATCTGGGTGCACTACCCGCGCCACGACGCCATCGACGCGACCGGTCGCTGGCAGTTCTATTTCCATGCGCATGACAGCGCCGAACCGGACAGCGCGCGCCATCCGCAGGAGCATGGGCACATCCACCTCTTTCGCCGCAGCCCGCAGGGCCGGCTGACGCATTTCGCCGGCCTGGCGCTGGACGCGCGCGGCCTGCCCCTGTGCTGGTTCGCCACCAACCAGTGGGTCACCGGCGAACGCTGGTCGGCCGCGACCTCGCTGGTGCGCGAGCTGGCCCGCTTCGAGCTGCGCCTGCGCGGCCCGCTGGCCGGCGCCGGCCTGTGGCTGGGCGACATGGTGCGCTTCTATGCCACGCCCTTGCGCCAGATGCTGCTGCAGCGTGATGCGGCGTTGGAGCGGCATTGCGCGCGCCATCGCCAGACCCCGACCCAGGCCTGGGTCGACCGGCGCGTGGCCGTCTGGAGTTCCCTCCCCGTGAACTGGCCGCAGGATGCCTTGTCGGCAGCCGGGCCGCTGACCCAATGATTTCTACCAGGAGATGCAGATGAAGACTCGAATCCCTTACTTTGCAGGCGCCGCCCTGCTGGGTCTGTCCCAGTGGGCCCTGGCCCTGAACCTGCCCGGCCCCGTGGTCGACGGCGAATGGCTCGCGAAAAACCGTGCCGAGGTCACCATCCTCGACGTGCGCGGCAACCAGAAGACCTTTACGCTGATGCCCGAGTTCGAGACCGACAAGAAGACCGGCAAGAAGACGCTGGTGGATCTGGGCGGCCACATCCACGGCGCCGTGCCCGTGGACAACAAGACCGTGCGCGTCACGCGCACCATCAACGGCCTCAAGCTCAGCGGCATGCTGCCCGAGCGCGCCGACTTCGAGAAACTCGTGCGTGGCTGGGGCGTGCAGGCCGGCCGCCCGGTCGTGCTGGTCTCGGCCGGCATGGAGCCTATCGACTTCAACGATGCGGCCCGCCTGTACTGGCAGTTCAAGGTCTACGGCGAAGACAACATCGCCGTGCTCAGCGGCGGCACCGCCGGCTGGATCGCCGAAGGTCGTGAAGTCAGCACCGCCGCCGTCAAGCCGGCCGAGGGCAACTGGGTGGCCAAGGCCGACCGCAGCACTGAGCTGGCCGCCACGGCCGACGATGTGGAGAAGGCCCTGGCCGCCAAGTCGCAGCTGATCGATGCGCGTGACCCGGCCACCTTTCTGGGCCTGAGCAAGCCCGGCTCCGTGAGCGCCTTCGGCCACCTGCAGGGCGCGCGCAACGTGCCCACCACGCTGATGTCCAGCCAGGGTGGCGACGCCGCCCGCATCATGGGCGCCGACACCTACCGCGACATCTTCAAGATGAGCGGCGCCGACCCGCAGGCCCAGACCATCGCCTACTGCAACACCGGCCACCAGGCCTCGGGCACCTGGTTCGTGATGTCCGAACTGCTGGGCAACAAGCAGGTCAAGCTCTACGACGGCTCCATGCACGAGTGGACCATGGCCAAGCGCCCGGTGGAATCGGTCGCACGCCCCAGGTAAATCGCGAAGGGCGGCTCGCGCGGTATAAACGCCGCATGCTTGCCCTGCTCCAACGCGTCCAACAGGCCCGCGTCGAGGTCGATGGCCACACCATCGGCCAGATCGACGCGGGCCTGCTCGTTCTGATCTGCGCCGAACGCGGCGACACCGAAGCCATAGCCGACAAGCTGCTCGCCAAGATCCTCAAGCTGCGCATCTTTGCCGACAATGCCATTGCCGGGCCGCCCCAAGATGGCATCACGGCCCCCTCGGGGGGCAGCGAATCACACGCAGTGGGGAGCGTGGGGGCGCATAAGTCCTCCGGCAAGATGAACCGCAGCGTGCAGGACGTGGGTGGCGGCCTGCTCATCGTCAGCCAGTTCACCCTGGCCGCCGACACCTCGGGCGGCAACCGCCCCGGCTTCGGCAACGCGGCGCCGCTGGACGAAGGGCGCCGGCTCTATGACTATTTCGTGGCGCAGGCCCGTGCCGTGCATCCGGTCGTGCAGACCGGGCAGTTCGCGGCTGACATGCAGGTGTTTCTGGTCAATGACGGGCCGGTGACGATACCGATGCGCATGAGCACCCGTTCTGGGTCAGCTTGACAGACTATAAATGGTATAGCCATAATTCAGCATGTGGCAGATTGAAGAGCATCGCCGGCTTGACAAGCAACTGGCCGGCTCCGTTCCCCTTGAAGTGCTGAAGCGTTACGAAAAGTGGAAAGACATCGCGCGGCTTTCGGGCTCGCCCGGCTTACGGGCCATCAAAGGCTTTCATGACGAAGCGCTGTCGGGGGAGTGGAAGGGGCATCGTTCGTCCCGGCTCGGGCTGCAGTGGCGGGTGATCTATTGCGTGGTCGCCAACGTGCTGCTGATCCAGGTTGTGCAAGTGACGCCGCATGACTACAGGAGGTCGTGAAATGAAAGAATTCCGTCCAGCAAAACAACGTGTCGAAGTCTCGGTCGGAGAGTCGGTTCGCATCCTGCGCGAACTGCAGGAGTTGAGCCAGAGCCAGCTGTCCGCCTTGACCGGCATTCCGCAAACCACCATCTCCGCCATCGAGAACGGGCGGGTCAACCTGGGCGTCGAGCGCGCCAAGGTCTTTGCGCGCGCCCTCCAGTGCCATCCCGCAGTGCTGGTGTTTCCTGGCTGGGAGGTGCCGCTGGCGAAGGCTGCGTAAATAGTAAGCATGGCCGATCTGAAGCATCAACCCGTTCAGCACAACCATGCCGAATTTCTGGCCAAGGCCAAAAAACGCGCGGGTTTTGTCGAGTCCTACGATGAGCTGGCACAGGATATGCCCTGGCCAGCCAGATGCTCAAGGCCCGGGCCAAGGCCGGGCTGACGCAGGATGCCGTGGCAGAGCGTATGGGGACGAGCAAGAGCGCGATTTCCCGGCTGGAGTCGGCGGGGCGGCATGCGCCGTCACTGGCCAAACTGAAGAAATACGCGGCGGCTATGGGCTGCGAGTTACAGGTCAAGCTGGTGCCGCAGAAGTCGGCTTGATGGCGGTCGATCCGGGAAAAGGCAGGACTGGGCTTCGCTCCCTGTGTTGGGACGTACCCGGAGATGGTCTACTAGATGTGAAAGTCAGTCATTGCATTGTTCAGTAAGCGCAGGAAAACTCGCCACGGGACATGCTCGTTTGCCATGAGCAACAGCCCTGCGATTGCTACATAACGCAGATCTCTTGCAATCAAAGCTTTGAGACGATGACGATCGTCCTTGAACGCTGAGTAAGGGTCGGAGGGTGCAGGTTTTGTTGCCATGACTACCTAGCCGCAAAGTTGGTCTCTCAATGCTAGGTGAGTGTCAATCCACCCATGCGATTTATTGGCCTGGATTGCGGAAAAATTGGTCCCTCAATGCTAGGTGAGCGTCAATACCTCAAGGGTACGGGTGGGGCGTTTATTCGTACGGATTCCCGTACCCCATCCCCTCCATCAACAAGACCTCCAGCGCCTCCATCTCCAGCGCGTCGACTTCGTCAGTCTCGTGTTCGTAACCCTGCGCGTGCAGGGTGCCGTGCACCAGCAGGTGGGCGTAGTGTTCTTCCAGGGTCTTGCCCTGTTCCTTCGCTTCTTTGGCGACAACCGGCGCGCAGAGCACCAGGTCGGCCATGACGACCGGCTCGCGCGCGTAGTCGAAGGTCAGTACATTGGTGGCGTAGTCCTTGTGGCGGTACTCGCGGTTCAGCTTGCGGCCTTCGGCCGTGCCGACGATGCGCACGGTAACCTCGGCGGGGCGCAGGAGCGCCATGCGCATCCAGCGCGTGACGCGGGCCTTGCCCAGCAGCTTCTTGTGCGCCTCGGGCACGGCAGCGCCGAATTGCAGGGACAGGTCCAGCATGGGAAGGGGCGTTTCGACAGGCTCAACGCGAACGGGCTTAGTTGGGCTCATGCCGCATCCCCCGGCTTGCGCGGCTTGTCGTAGGCGTCGACGATGCGCGCCACCAGCGGATGCCGCACCACATCGGCGCTCGTGAAGCGGCAGATGGCAATGCCCTTGACGCGTTTGAGCACGCGCTCGGCGTCGATCAGGCCACTGAGCTGGGTCTTGGGCAGGTCGATCTGGCTTACGTCGCCCGTGACCACGGCGCGCGAGCCGAAGCCGATGCGCGTGAGGAACATCTTCATCTGCTCGGGCGTGGTGTTCTGCGCCTCGTCCAGGATGACAAAGGCGTTGTTCAGCGTGCGCCCGCGCATGAAGGCCAGCGGTGCGATCTCCAGCGCGTTGCGCTCGAAGGCTTTCTGCACCTTCTCGAAGCCCATCAGGTCGTAGAGCGCGTCGTACAGCGGGCGCAGGTAGGGGTCGATCTTCTGCGTCAGGTCGCCGGGCAGGAAACCCAGGCGTTCGCCGGCTTCCACGGCCGGGCGCGTGAGCACGATGCGCTGCACCGCGCTGCGCTCCAGCGCATCCACCGCGCAGGCCACCGCCAGGTAGGTTTTGCCGGTGCCGGCCGGGCCGATGCCGAAGGTGATGTCGTGGCCGGCGATGCTCTCCAGGTAATGGGCCTGGTTGGGCGTGCGCGCGCGCAGTTCGTGGCGGCGCGTCTGCAGCGCCTCACCGTCTTCGGTCAGCGGCATGGCGCTGTCGCTGGCCAGCAGCAGCTGCACGATGGCGTCGTCGATGGGTTTGGTCGCCATCTCGTAGAGCGCCTGCAGCACTTCCATGCCGCGCTGGGCCTGTTTCTTGGGGCCTTCCACCTTGAACTGTTCGTGGCGGTGGGCGATCTTGACGTTGAGCGCGGACTCGATGGTGCGCAGATGTTCGTCGGCGGGGCCGCACAGGCGGGCCAGGCGCGCGTTGTTGGGCGGGGAGAAGAGGTGGCGCAGAATCAACTGATAATTCCTAAAGGAAACATTTCCCTCATTCTTGCCGTTCGGACTGAGCTTGTCGAAGTCTGTAGGCGCGCGCTTCGACAGGCTCAGCGCGAACGGGAGGAAGTCGTACCGTTAAACAACCCCAATGATAGGCGCCCCATGATCGGCAGGCTCTCCGGCACCCTCCTCGAAAAGAACCCTCCCCAGGTCCTGGTGGACTGCAACGGCGTGGGCTACGAAGTCCATGTGTCGATGAGCACCTTCTACAACCTGCCTCATCTGGGCGAGAAGGTGGCTCTGCTCACGCACTTCGTGGTGCGCGAGGACGCGCAGCTGCTCTACGGCTTCGGCACCGCGCCCGAGCGCGAGGCCTTCCGCCAGCTCATCAAGATCTCGGGCGTGGGCCCGCGCACCGCGCTGGCCGTGCTCTCGGGCATGAGCGTGGGCGAACTGGCCCAGGCGGTCAGCCTGCAGGAGGCCGGGCGTCTGGTCAAGGTGCCGGGCATCGGCAAGAAGACGGCCGAGCGCCTGCTGCTCGAACTCAAGGGCAAGCTGGGCGCGGACATCGGCGCGCCCCATGCGCAACCGGGCAGCGACGCGCAGGCCGACATCCTGCAGGCGCTGCTGGCCCTGGGCTACAGCGACAAGGAAGCCGCCGCTGCGCTCAAGGCGCTCCCGAAGGATGTGGGCGTGAGCGAGGGCATCAAGCTCGCGCTCAAGGCGCTGGCCCGATAAGCGGGGCTTCTCCCTTGGGTTGGCTGGGCAGTCTCAAGCAGCGCGCCCGCGCGCTGAAGGCCGAAACCTATGTGCTCTACCTCGCGGCGCGCCACCCCGGCACGCCCTGGTACGCCAAGCTGCTGGTGGCGGGCATCGTGGCCTATGCCTTCAGCCCCATCGACCTGATTCCGGATTTCGTGCCCGTGCTCGGGTACCTGGACGATCTGGTGCTGATTCCTCTGGGCATCATGCTGGCCATACGCCTGCTGCCGCCTGAGGTGCTGGCCGAATGCCGGGCCCGCGCGCAGGAACGCCGCAAGCTCGTGAGCCGCGCGGCGGGTGTCGTCATCGTGGCGATCTGGCTGGCGCTGGCCGGCCTGGGGCTGTGGTGGGCCTGGCGCTGGTGGAATGCTGGCGGCTGACGTCGCCCCGGTCCGGGCGCCTCGTCCCGGTCATCCCTTTCCCTTGGGGCCATAAACGGCGTGCAAGCCGTCGCGCATCTGCCTGCTGTTCCGGATCAAGGGTAAACACCGATCATCAGGCTTGTTTAATTAATGAAAAATTAAATAACCCGAATCCGTGGTTTGGGTAACCCTGAACACTTGCAAGAAAGATTCCACCATGAGACTCAATCGAATTTTGCTGGCTTGCGGCATGGCCCTGTCCGTCAACCTGGCCCTGGCCGCCGAGGTCGAAGTGCTGCATTACTGGACGTCGGGCGGTGAGGCCAAGTCGGCCGCCGAACTCAAGAAGATCATTTCGGGCAAGGGCCACACCTGGAAGGATTTCGCCGTGGCCGGTGGCGGCGGCGACAACGCCATGACCGTGCTCAAGAGCCGCGTGGTGTCCGGCAACCCGCCGGCGGCCGCGCAGATCAAGGGCCCGGCCATCCAGGAATGGGCGCAGGAGGGTGTGCTGGCCAATCTGGACGAGGTGGCCAAGGCCGAGAAGTGGGACAGCCTGCTGCCCGGCGTCGTGGCCAATGTCATGAAGTACAAGGGCGCCTACGTGGCGGCGCCGGTGAACGTGCACCGCGTGAACTGGGTCTGGGCCAGCCCCGAGGTGCTGAAGAAGGCCGGCGTGAGCAGCATGCCCGCCAACTACGACGAGTTCTTTGCCGCGGCCGACAAGATCAAGAAGGCCGGTTTCATCGCCGTGGCCCACGGCGGCCAGAACTGGCAGGACTTCACCACTTTTGAGTCGGTGGTGCTGGGCGTGGGCGGCGCCAAGTTCTACCAGGACGCCCTGGTCAAGCTGGACCCCAAGGCGCTTGGCAGCGCCACGATGAAGAAGTCCTTCGAGACCTTTCGCAAGATCAAGAGCTACACCGACACCGCCGCGCCGGGCCGCGACTGGAACCTGGCCACGGCCATGGTGATGCAGGGCAAGGCCGGTTTCCAGTTCATGGGGGACTGGGCCAAGGGCGAGTTCATCGCGGCGGGCAAGAAGCCGGGCAAGGACTTCCTCTGCGCCGCAGCGCCGGGCACGGCGAACGCCTTCACCTTCAACGTGGACTCCTTCGCCATGTTCAAGCTCAAGGACGCGGGCGCCCAGAAGGCCCAGGCCGCGCTGGCCGCGGCCATCATGAGCCCGGACTTCCAGGAAGTGTTCAATCTCAACAAGGGTTCCATCCCGGTGCGCCTGAACATGTCCATGGCCAAGTTCGACGATTGCGCCAAGCTCTCGAGCAAGGACTTCGTCGAGACGGCCAAGACCGGAGGCCTGGTGCCCTCGGTGGCGCACGGCATGGCCATCGCGCCCGCGACCGAAGGCGCGATCAAGGACCTGGTGAGCCAGTTCTGGAACGACGACAAGATCAGCGTGGACGAAGGCGTCAAGCGCCTGCTGGCCGCGGCCAAGACCCGCTGAGCGCGTACCCAAGCTGACCGGGGAAGAGTGCTGCTCTTCCCCGTTTCTTTGAATGCATGAACTGTCGTGACCTCGAACGATCGATTGGAGAAGTGGCTGCCCAGGCTGGTGCTCGCGCCCGGCGTGGTGCTGGGTCTGGCCTTTGTCTACGGCCTGATGATCTGGAACGGCGTGCTCTCGGTCTCGGTCTCGCGCATGCTGCCCAACTACGAGCTGGTCGGTCTGGCGCAGTACGCCAAGCTGTGGGAGATGGACCGCTGGTGGGTGGCGTTGAAGAACCTGGGCATCTTCGGTGTGGGTTATGTGGGCGGCTCCATGGCGCTGGGCATCCTGCTGGCCATCCTGCTGGACCAGAAGATCCGCGCCGAGGGTTTCATCCGCACGGTCTACCTCTACCCCATGGCCCTGTCCTTCGTGGTCACGGGCACCGTGTGGAAGTGGCTGCTCAACCCCAGCCTGGGCCTGGAGAAGCTGCTGCACGACTGGGGCTGGGAAAGCGCCAGCTTTGGTTGGCTGGTGGACAACGAGATGGCGATCTACTGCGTGGTGATCGCCGGTGTCTGGCAGTCGGCCGGCTTCACCATGGCGCTGTTCCTGGCCGGCCTGCGCGGCATCGACGACAGCATCATCAAGGCCGCGCAGATCGACGGGGCTTCGCTGCCGCGTATCTACTGGCGCATCGTGCTGCCGGCACTGCGGCCGGTGTTCTTCTCCACGCTCATGGTGCTCTCGCACCTTGCGATCAAGAGTTTCGACCTGATCATGGCGCTCACTGCCGGCGGGCCGGGTTATGCCACCGACGTGCCCGCCACCTTCATGTACGCCATGAGCTTCACGCGCGGGCAGATCGGTCTGGGCGCGGCCAGTGCCATGGTGATGCTGATGACGGTGGCGGCGTTGGTCGTGCCCTACCTCTACAGCGAACTGCGGAGCAAGCCCCATGAGCGCTAAGACCACGCACTGGCTCAGTCGCGGCCTGATCTACGGCAGCCTGGGCCTGGGCGCGCTGATCTTCCTGATGCCCTTGTACGTGATGGTCATCACCTCGCTCAAGGACGCCGAGCAGATCCGCGCCGGCAATCTGCTGGCCTTGCCCACGGCCTTGAACTGGGAGTCGTGGACGCTGGCCTGGTCCAC